>JAPKXV010000168.1 GCA_026394635.1 Methanoregula sp.
ATATGCCCTTTCACGCCCAGTCAATCTCGCAAGTCCCGAATTCAAAAATGTGGTTATGACCCGTGTCAGGTTTGATCTCTACTCCCCCATCACCGAAGCCTACGCTCCGGTATTTACGCCGGCTCAGTGGGCATCTACGCCAACTCAGCAGGCATCTGTGTCATGGATTGTGCCTTGCATCGCAGCCGGTGCCGTTCTTGTCATCGTTCGGAGGCGAGGATAGCAAAGACAGTAGATCTGTTGTTACCAGATGGTGGGTAACAAGCGCGTGGCAGGAGAACGAACAACCATATTTTGTCATAGTATTCTGAGGTTGTTGCACAGACCTTTTCAATTCTACATTTGTATTAGATGACCCCTAAAATATCGTTGGAAATTTGTCAGAAACCATGCCATTTTTTGCAAATTCTACAATTGGGTTAAATTTTTCGAACTGTGCAACAGCCTCATTCTGTCCCCGGATATTGGCACAGCGCTTCCCGCCGGGCGTCCCCCGGATTTTCTGTACAATCTCAATTGCTTCTTAGATATTTGCATGTGCGTCTCCACGGCTATTACTTTGGCTAATCACCACGGGATACTCCAGACACTGGAGAGTAAATCCCCTTTCCTCCGGGTGTTCGAGCACAACCATGAAATTCATGAAGCACTATTATTGCACGACCCATGCATCTGTATGTAATTCCTGGTTAGGCAGGCTCGTTTGTATGTTCCGCACGTTGATTATATCTCTTCACGATTCCGGGTTTACACGCGTCGGATCGAGTTCGGCGGCTTTTGCATAGGCTGCATTCGCATCATCGATCCTACCAAGGTACCGGAGTGCGTCACACTTGTTGTAGTATGCAATCGACCATGTGGGGGTGATGTTGCCCGGTGCAGCGATGGCGATATCGGTACGGTATTGGCTTCTTCATTCCTACCAATCAGGACAAGGATGCCGGCACGATTAGCCTAGATGAGCACCTCGAGAATAATAGCAAGTTTACAAATCAAGAATCGCTGCGCAATGAGATATTCAAAATTCTGGCGGAATAAACGAGTTTTTCAAATTAACAAAATTGATATGATAACCTGTTGGTAACTATTATTCAGTAGGGACTTTTAGCCAATGTTCTTACACGACCGACTTCTTTGATATCATTATACATTTTCAATGGTGAGAAAGATGGTAATCTGTCAACAATGTGGTCAAAATGTCAAAGATGGGGCATTCTGTGAGAACTGTGGTGCCCCACTTACACCACTTCAGGTAACGAGGAGTCCCCCATCAGAACCACCTCCCGGGGTCAGATCTTATAGTCCCGGACCACCCATTCCTGTTCCGGATCGTGGGAAAAGCCGACGCCCGGTTCTGTTGATTATTGGGGTAATTGCAATCATTATTGTAATTCTGGCACTATTTTTTGTGATTCCGATGTTTTTTTCACAGAGTTTTGTCGGTGGGGGATCTGCATTCACTCCTGGTGCATACTATCCGGAGGGCTATGAGGATGTGGGGTATGCATTATTTGGAACTGATGGGTCATTGAACAGTTATGATTCTTCGGGTCAGTTACTTGACAGTATAGGGTATTATGTTGTCAGTGGCTCATCCATCTATGCTGCTGAAGAGAAAAACCCGGCTATCAAAAAAGAGAACCTTGCGTTCATCATCAAAGATGGGGGAAACGTGATTGTAGATAGTGATGGCGAAAAATGGATCAGGAAAACTCAATCATTACCCTATACTACGACCACTCAACCGACTGTTCCAAGGACTTCCATGACAACCACACGACCGACGACAACCACTCAGCCAACTGCTTCAAGGACTTCGATGACAACAACGAGACCTACGCTTAACCCATACGCAACAGCAGTTTCCTATTCCACAACTGTCCCGACACCCACGAAGTCCGTCACTTCCGCACCAAAAGCATTTGACTCGATGAACTTTAATACCGGGGGGTGGACTGACGTTACATCCGTCTTTGCACACGGCACCGACGTTATTGTAGCTACGAACACTAAAAATGGGGGTACTGCCACAGCAACGTTCTGGCTCTCATTTGCCAAATCCTCACCAGACATCAGTTTGTCTATCTGTCCGGATGCAGCCGATCCAATGAGTGGTGAGCAGAACTACGCAAATAGGGCAACGATTGATATTGTTTCTTACCCTTTCCCGGACTTCCTCATGCCGTCCAACGTTCCTGCCGATATGACTAAAGATGGAGTCCCCCAAAATCTGCAATCCCAGCTCAATACATATACATATGTATACCGCGTGAAGATCACCGCACCTGATGGAGGTTACCATTCTTCGTCATTACTCAGGTTATCAGATACTCCGGATTATGCCATCGGAACAGCGTCCTTGGATTCAACAGACTCATATCGTGCAATTCTCGCGGCGTACGGGAGCGGGTGAAACTGGTGTACGAACGTAAGGCATTCAGCAAAAGGGTTATGAATCTACAATCCGGGTAATGAACTACAAAAAGGGAACTGGGAATCATTCCCTGATCAATCAGAGAAATTTTTTTTTATTCGTTTTTATTATCCGCTTTCTTACCGCATGTCCGGCAAAACTGCATCCCGTGAGTAACGGGTGTTCCGCACTGTGGACAGAGTTGAGATTTTCTATCAGTCATTTTCTCTGCTGCCTGTGATACAGCCATACCGCAGTTGTTGCAGAACTTAAATGGTGCTAAAAGCGGAGCACCGCAGGACGGGCAGAAGTTCTTGATCTTTGTAAGGGCTTCTTTGGAAGTTGGCGGTATCTTTTGGGAGACTGGGTCCAGTTTGGCGATGACGGTTGCGTCTTTCAGAAATGCTGACACATACTCATGGATTTCGGCGGAAGCCACCGAGCGGAGTTCAATGTCATCCCCGTTATAATCGATGAACAGGAGATCATGGATACCGCCGATGATGCACGAGAACCCGGCTATGTTTGTCTTTCCTGAAGAAGTTGCTTTCCCGGAGGTCATTGTCAGGTACATACTGGGCAGGAGGTGCCCCCGCGAGAGCAGGAAGCCATCATCTGAAAGGGTATACCCGTTGCCCTCGCGCTTTGCGAGCCCTTTTCCTGCAAGTGACGCAAGGATGCTGCCGATTGCATCAGGTTTTGGGATACGGTCCCGGGAGAAGAGATCGATAAAGGTGCTGGATAACCACTGGAAATTGCCTGGTGGGATCTCCAGCATCGCAGAGATTGCCGGGGGGGTATGGACAAGGCGGGTTGCCGTATTGCCATCCGAGAATTTCCGGAGCATCTCTTTTCGCTGGAGATCGATCATGGCCGAGAGAACAAGGGTTTCCCCACGGGTGAGATGAGCTTCAAAGGAGCCGTTCTTGTAGATGGAGAAACCGATGGTCTGCCGGATACGCATCAGCATATCCTTGTTCGGTGCCGGAAACGTGATGATCTGCTTCCCGTCGTCATTGATGACACTGGCGATCGTCCCTTCAGGTGCGAAGTAGGCGATATATTCCATGACTCCCTGGGGGGTAGTCAGGTATATCCGGGTGAACGCATCAGCCCGTGCAAGGGTTGATACGGCATCCTTCTTATCCGGCAGAAGTTTTCCCTGTGCGTTACAGATCCCGAGACCGGCAAGCTGGGCTATCCCCTCCGGCCCGGAGATGTTCCCTTTCCCATAATTGAAGGGAGAGATGATGCTCACGGGGGTCCTGGCAAGCGTTCCCAGGGTCCCGAGCAGTTCTGGTTTAACCGTAAACTGAATCTGGCCTGTCATGATTTTTTCTCCACCTCTGGTACTTCACTTGAGATTCCCAACCATTTCTTGATGGGGTCCCAGAAG
>JAPKXV010000284.1 GCA_026394635.1 Methanoregula sp.
AAGGGAGGATGGGGAGGAACTGGGGGTTCTGGTTGCATCGTATCCATATGAGTACCTCATGTTCTCAAAAAAAGGTAATTAATGATTCATTGCTGTGCTTACACGCTTGCGCTAATTATTAGAAACCAGACGTCAAACAGATGACCGGGACGATGCGGATATGAATTATTGCGCAGACTGGCGGGAACTGAGAGGGCGCACATGACGCTCGGCATCATCGGGGGCACAAGCCTTCTCTTTTCAAAGCTTCCGCCGCTTGAAAAACGTCAGGTCCACACCCCGTTTGGCAATGCCGAAATCCTCTGCGGTGATGTGGTGATGCTCATGCGCCACCAGAACGGACTGCCGCCGCACCGGATCAATTACCGCGCAAACCTTGCGGCACTCGCGATCGCGGGTGTGGACCGGGTTGTGGCGTTTGGCTCCTCGGGCTCGCTCAAAAAAAGGATTACCCCCGGTTCTGTCGTAATCCCGACAGATTACATGTCGGTTGAGGATATCCCGTCAATCCATGACCATGCGATTGACCATGTCCGCCCCGAGCTCTCGCAGGAGCTGGCATCCCGGCTCTCGCGTATCGTCACCGGCTCACGATTTGGAGGGGTATATATCCAGACACGGGGGCCGCGGATCGAGACCATCGCCGAAGTCCGTGCTCTCGCAAAGGTCGCCGATATCGTCGGGATGACGGTTGCCTCCGAAGCAACGCTTGCCGGTGAGATGGGCATGGAGTTTGCCGCGGTCTGCACCGTTGACAACTATGCAAACGGGCTGGATACGGAGGTGCTCACCTACGAGCACATCCTTGCCACATCGCGTTCAAACCGGCACAGGACCGAAGAGATCGTAACCGGAATTATCAGGGATCTTGGTTAAAAAGAACAGGGAAGGCAGTGCATGGACGAAATATTTTCAAAAAATTATCCGCTGGTGATCAGCAATGTCAGGATTGACGGGCATGCCACAGATATTTTTGTCGATGACACGGGCGTGATCGCGGCGACAGGGCGGGACGTCCGGAAACAGTACGCACGTGAAGCCGAGTTCATCATCGATGGTGACCGTGCCATCGCACTGCCGGGGCTTGTCAATACCCACACGCACGCAGCAATGACCCTGTTGCGGGGATATGCAGATGATATGTTCCTGCAGGACTGGCTCTCGCAGAAGATCTGGCCTCTCGAGGCGCATCTCACCGGAGATGACGTGTACTGGGGGGCAAAACTTGCCTGTCTCGAGATGATCAAAACCGGCACGACAGCGTTCAACGACATGTACTTCTTCATGGAGGACACCGCCCGGGCTGTTGGGGAGATGGGTATCAGCTCAACCCTCTCTTATGGATTTATTGATTTTGGAGACCCCCAGAAACGTGAAGCCGAGTGCCGGGCGACAGAGAGACTTGTCTCCCACATCCGGTCGCTGAACAACCCCCGGATCCGTGCTGCCGCCGGCCCCCACGCACCCTACACCGTATCAAAGGAGGGGTTGCGCTGGTGCGCGGAATTTGCACACGAGCAGAAGATCGGGATCCATATCCATGTGAGCGAGACGGAAAAGGAGGTGAACGATTCGGTGGCGCAGCACGGGAAGCGCCCGGTTGCCGTGCTGGACGAGTGCGGCATCCTTACCCCCCGGACGGTTGCGGCACACTGCTGCTGGCTTGACGAAGATGAGTGCAGTCTCTTTGCACAGCGGGGGGTGCACGCATCCCATAACCCGATAAGCAACATGAAGCTTGCCACGCACCGGGCGATGCCCTACCCCCAGCTGAAAGCAGCAGGTGTAAATGTAACGCTCGGCACTGACGGGTGCTCGTCCAATAATAACCTCGATATGTTTGAGGAGATGAAAGCCGCTGCACTACTCCAGAAATTCTTCTGGAACGACCCGACGCTGCTCCCTGCACAGGAAGCGCTGCATATGGCCACGGCAGCGGGGGCAAAGGCTCTGGGCTTTGGCAATGGCACACTGGCTGCTGGAGAGCCTGCTGACCTGATCCTCGTAACTGCCGGCACGGCATGCAACGTCCCGATGCATAATGCAACATCCAACCTCGTGTACTCCTGCAGCGGATCTGCGGTGGAAACCGTCCTGTGCAATGGCAGGGTACTGATGCTGGAGCGCGAAGTTCCGGGCGAACAGGAGATCCTTGCCGGCGCACAAAGAGCAGCGTCCGGTCTCGTGAAACGCGCAGGCGACGCGGGATAACGCCGACAGGGTATGATGCAGCGACCACGAGAACCCGATCATTTCCGCACAGCGGCACCTGCCTGCTGTGCCGTTCTTGTAATATTCTGTGTGCTGAGCGCAGGATGCCTTGAAAATTTTACCCTCCCTGATATCACCGCCTTCTCATTTCCGGCATTTTCCGACAGTGGAGGATCCCTGAAGGCGTATTTCCTCGATGTCGGGCAGGGAGATTCAACGCTTATTGTATTCGGGAACAGGACGATCCTCATCGATGCCGGGGAGACCGACAAAGGGGATCTCGTAGTCGGTAAACTACAAGGTCTCTCTGTCTCCCGCATCGATCTGCTGGTCGCCACCCATCCGCATTCCGACCATATTGGGGGGATGGAAAAGGTGCTCGATGCATTTTCTGTCGGGCAGGTGCTGGATTCCGGCATGCCGCACCCTTCCGCTCTCTATGCAAGCTTCCTCGATACCATCGAGGCAAAACATATCAGGTATAGTGTAGCACACCAGGGGCAGACCATTGACCTTGACCCCGCGCTCAGGATCGTTGTGCTCTCCCCTCCCGACAAGAAGACCTCCGATGACCTGAATGACAATTCGGTCGTCCTGCGTATCTCATACGGCACGGTCGATATGCTGTTGACCGGCGATGCGGGAAAAGGGACTGAAGAACAGTTGCTTAAAACCGGTTATGCATTGGACAGTGAGATTCTCAAAGTCGCCCACCACGGGAGCACGTATTCGACCGGCCCGGCATTCCTTGAGCGTGTCCACCCCGGGGTTGCCGTGATCCCGGTCGGCGTGGATAACCCGTACAGTCACCCGGCTGAAGCAACCCTTGCAGCCTTACAAGGGGCGGGAGTTGTGGTCTATCGCACGGACAGGGACGGGGACATCCTGATTACAAGCGACGGGATATCATATACAGTCCAGACTGCACGCGGTCGGGGAGGAGTGCCGTTTATTCCTGCCACACAGGCACCGGCAGGCCCGGGAAATTCCACGACCGTTGCTGCCAATACGTCCCCGTATAACATTGTGATCAGCGCAACGCAGTTCAACGCCCCGGGCGATGACCGGGAGAACCTGAACGGCGAGTACGTCTGCTTCGAGAATCAGGGCAGCGCAGCGGCAACCCTGTCGGGCTGGACCGTCCGAGACCGCGACGGCCTGCACACCTGCACCTTCCCCACTGCTACCATTGGGACGAAGCACTCTTAAAAGACGACCGTGGGAATATTGTAGACCGTCGCTCTGAAGGAGGGTAAAGGTGATGGTACAGGCAACGATTGACCGGATTGAGGGGGTTGTAGCCGTCCTTGTCCTTGACACCCCCAACCCTGAAACCATAACACTCCCCAAAGAACTCCTTCCTGACGGGTGCAGGGAAGGGGACATTGTCAGGCTTACGCTTGAACCAGACCCTGATGCAACACGTATCGGCAGGGAACGGATCGCGGGAACGATAGCCCGGCTCACCGGAAAATAAAAAACCGCCGGCAACAAGAATATTTTTTCAATACCTGTGGATGTGCACCCACAGTACTGATTTTATAATCGTAAATCATTTGAAGTGGAGCAACCTACCACTGCTTGCATGACGCACTGTAAAAATCACCCGGATCACAAGACAGAGACCCAATGCAAGCTCTGCCTTGAGCCGTATTGCCCCTCCTGCACATCCCATTACTTTTTTGTCTGCGAGGGTTGCTTTTACAAGATCCTGATCGTGCTGTTGATCGTGATGATTGTCCTGTCGTATATTGCATGTTTCGGGGTTTTTTAAAGAAGATCTCTTTTTTGTACCCCGGCAACAGGAACGTCAATGTCCCGCTTACGTACTGCCCCCAAACATTCAAAATGGATGGGGTGGAGGCAGGGTATAGAGATACTGATTTTTTGTCAACGGGGACGAAAGCGATGATATTTTTTTGCTGCAGCGTAAGAAAACCCTTTTATGATTTTACTGCGATTCTGTATAGTCAGATGGGGCAAATCCCACTGTAACATGCGGGGTCGTGGCCAAGCCCGGAATGGCGACGGGCTCCAGCGGTCTTTGCATCGTTCTCACACAAAGCAGATGATGAACAATGGGTCTACTGACAACAATTGGATGATGACCCGTTGGAGCACTGATGCATGTCGGAGAGACCCGTCGATCGTGAGTTCAAATCTCACCGACCCCACATTTTCTGACTGATTTGCCCTGTTTTGATATCTTTATCATATACGACGGTTACATAATAAAATAGGAGAAGAAAAATTCCATGTATCTTGTAGGAGAAGCCCTCATAGGTGACGGTGCGGAACTGGCACACATCGACCTGCTCATCGGCGACAAGGAAGGCCCGGTCGGTGCCTCGTTTGCCAACGCCATTTCCCAGCTGTCCATGGGGCACACGCCCCTGCTCGCGGTTGTGCGCCCGAACCTGCTGACAAAACCGGTCACCCTGGTGATACCCAAGGTCACGCTCAAGAACATCACGCAGGTCAACGAGATGTTCGGACCGGTTCAGGCGGCAGTCGCAAAGGCGGTCGCTGACTGCCTCGAAGAGAAAGTCTTTGAGAACGCAAAGGTGGAGTTAGAGAATATTGTCATCCTCGTATCTGCATTCCTGCACCCGGACGCAAAAGACTACAACAAGATCTACCGGTACAACTACGGTGCGACGAAGCTTGCAATCAACCGGGCGTTTGAGAAGTTCCCCGATGCAAAGACGCTCGTGTTTGAGAAAGACCGCGCCGCCCACGCGATCATGGGATTCAAGGTGGAGCGCCTCTGGGACCCGCCCTACCTGCAGGTTGCAATTGACCTTGTGGACATGGAGAAGGTTGCAGCGGTGCTCACGCAGGTACCCACAAGCGACCACGTGATCATCGAAGCGGGGACACCGCTTATCAAGAAGTTCGGGC
>JAPKXV010000418.1 GCA_026394635.1 Methanoregula sp.
AATTCCATCTGGATTTTGACGATGCGTATCAATATTGTCTTGCAGAGAAGTACAATCTGGAAATCGTAAGTTTTGATTCAGATTTTGATAAGACCGATCGTAAAAGAAAGGTTCCATCGAAGATCACACGGTCATAGGTATACCATCGTTTGTATCTTAAAAACGAAGAGCAAAATAGTGAAACGGGGATGAAATCTTACCCCAGGATCAATCCCGGTTTATGGCCCGGACGAACTGATAACCCCGATGATTTGCTGCTCCGCGACCGGCTCCTCGTATTCCTGGTCAAAACCCTGTTTTTCAGACATCCCCGGAAAAAACGACCCTCATATTCGCATTCTAACAGGGTTTAAGGGGCCTGTATGGGGTAAAACATAGGGCCAGAATCACCTCGATTTAAGGGCCTTTGGCTGGCTTTTGGAGAGGTGCAAATCTGCCTTATTTTGGCAATCGGAACGATATTCGGGCATATTTTTTACACCCCCGAATCGGACGGTTTTACGGGGTTTTCCGGATAGGGGCAGGGTAAACGGAGCCCAATTTGGGCGTATTTGCTCTCAGGGTACATACCCTCCCGATTCCAGGTCTTTCCGACGAGGGATAACCGGGGGGAAACGTCTCACAAGGAAGTCCGCTGGAGTGAGATCGCCCGGCGGGCAATCGAAGATTATGCGAAAAAAGTTGCACTCCTTAAATGTGATGACCGCACAGAGCGAGCTTACACAAGATGATATCATGGAACTCGATAAGAAAATTAAATCAGGAGTTCCGCAGCATTACAAAAACAAAGTAGCACGGAGTACCGGTAAGAAACCGGATTCATCCTGATTTTTTTAATTTGTCATGGCATCCAGTATCTCCGGGCGTGAATGATGAAACTTGTTATCGACACACAGTTGCACACGGTCCCGGTGAGGTCGCTGACGCCAATGCTCACCAGGCATCACCGGAAGGCACCGCTGTTTGTGCCAGCTGAGGATTTGGTGCCGGCATTTCAACCATTATAACGATTTATATTTTTTATGGGCTTGTTCGATGGTCATTATCTCAGTAATGAAAACAGTATTGTCCTCAATCATGTATATGAAACCGGTATATTTTAACACCTGCTCGGAGTTTTTTGATGAGTCCTTCCCGTTCGAGATCTTCAATCATCACAGGCTCCGATAATCATAATCTTAGGCTCTTTCATCACATTCTTTACGAACGGATCTCCGGCCCGCTTCCGTTTTTTGAGCTCGTTGCTGTGCATGAGGGTGTAGTTGATCTCCCGGTTGATCACCCGCTCGCTCGTGTGGACAAGGAGGAGGAGTAAATTTTCATCGATATCCCCAACGATGAAAAGGTCGATATCACTTTTTGCCCCGGCAGTTCCCTGTGCGAATGACCCGTAGATGAACATGCACTCGATATCACGAAGCCGGGCGAGGTCTTCTTTGATGATTTTTGCGATCCCTTCGGTCTTCAGCACGATCTTCTGGAGGTCATCGTAGAGGAAGAAGTCCCGGTTCACGGTATAGTACTGCTGGTTTCCCTTTTTCTGGCCGGTAATGAGGCCGAATGATTCGAGGTTTGCAAGCTCGCGGCGCACGGCATTGTAATTCTCACCACACATGCGGACGATCTCGCGGATGTAATACTCACTCTCCGGGTTAAGGAGGAACAGGGTGAGGAGCTTCACCCGCGTATTTGAGGAGATGAGCGCTTCCAGCATGAGTACATAATGTATTCAATTGAGTAAAAAATGTATTCATTCACCGGATCAGTTTTACCGGGAGAGGGAAAAGAAATGAAATTAGAATTGGCAGGTCTTCACCGATATTGGAAAGATTACAAAAGTGAATGACTGCCGTTGATTGGCGTTCCAAGGGTGCAGTTGCACGGCGAAATCCGGGTAGAGTCAGCCGGGCCCGGACACTGCAGCACGTTCTGCTTTACGCTGCCGGTTGCCGGATAAAGGATTACAGCAACACATAAAGATTAAAAGAGAAGAGAGTGATCAGTGATATTCATATGGTGCCACAAAAAGGGGAACCACTTGTCATCCTGCTGGTCGAAGACAATGAAGCCCACGCCGAACTGGTCATGCGGAGCATGCATGACCAGCGGGTGGCAAATATCATCTACCCTGTCGTTGACGGGCAGCAGGCGCTGGACTTCCTCCTCCATAAAGGAGATTTTACAAACGCCAAAAAGAGCCCGAGCCCACGCCCGAACCTTGTCCTCCTTGACCTCCGCCTTCCTAAAGTTGACGGGATTGAGGTCTTAAAAACGATCAAGGAGTCCCCTGACTTAAAACGGATCCCGGTCGTCATCCTCACGAGCTCGGACGCCGA
>JAPKXV010000227.1 GCA_026394635.1 Methanoregula sp.
ACCTGCGTTGAAGCTATAAAGAGGTCAGCGACCCCGCCGCCACGGTGGACAACCTCGACATCGCTCATCGGGTCGAGGGCAAGACGGACCCGGTGGCTCCCCATTGAAAAGAAGACCGAGCCGTCCCCACCAGCGCCCGGTCCTGCAGTCGACCGGGTAATAAACCGGTCCGCGGGCTCACCGGATAACCGGGCTGAACCGGCTGCAAGCGCCTGCGCTTTCAGTTCCTTCCATCGCATAATTCAAGCGCCTCCTCGTACCGGGCGAAGAACGGCAGGGCAGCTACTGCACCGATTATTCCCCTCCCGTTCATGATGATCTTCAGGTTGTCATCCCTGATGTTTTCTAAAAGTTCTGGTCTGACTTCGCCCAGTTTCACCTTCCGGCCGAAATTTAAGAGTTTTTCCGAGGGGGTGAAACCAGAATACACTGCCATGCCGGTCTTTTCCGAAAGTGTGTAGCGAAGTAACAGTTGGTGAAACCTCTTTGTGAGACGTTGGGGCTCACTTGTCGCAAACTCTGCGACGAGGCTCACGCAGTTCTTGGTCCGGTACGGTACGGGATAGAGCTGCACAATCGTGTGTGAGAGGTAGATTGAGTGCTCGTCTTCAACTGCCTGTGCAATGTTATGGACAAGTGTCCATGTGGCTCCCGCTTCCGGCGTATCGGTATCATCCACCCCGATCAGGAGCCGTTGCCTCCGGGGGAGCCAGATCGTAGAACCGGCAACTTTCCCGCCGCCGGATGGATCCGTGCGGTTCCGGATAACGCCCTTTGCATCCGCACGGCATGCTGCCGCACCGACGCCCCCGCCACCCATGCCGATATACGTGACCGCGATCTCGCGGTCGTCCACTGCAACTGACGAGATGCCTGCCGGGAATTTCGATCCTTCAAGTGCCAGGTCGACGGTCCCCTGCCTGAGCAGGTATCTCATGGTCCCGCCAACACACCGCACGGATTCTACGAGCGGGCTTTGGGCATAATGGTGCGCTGACCACATCGCTCCTCCAACACAGTCAAAGAACTCGAAGAGTTCCACGCGAGTTCCGGTCTCGTCTGCCACTGCCGCGATCTGCGGGTAATGGATAACGTAAGGTTCCGGTAGGTTCTTCATACAATCCAGCCATGACGATTCCACGCTCACCCCACCATCAGTTTTCATCATTCCTGAAATGGGGAGATTGTATTATCGCCGATTATTTCGTTAACAAGATATTCGGCAATAACAGTATATAAAAAAAGCGATCTAAAAAAAATCAGAGCACCTTGTGGAGCTCGATCTTGTACGGTCCGAGGGTCCCGCCAAAATTCCCTGCAGAGATAAACTTCACACCCGGAACATATACAGCAGCCTTGATACCGGCTGCCATTGCCGCTGCTACACTCTTCTCGTCAAGCCCATCGATGACGATCTCGTAGACTGCCTTGACGCCTGCCGGGATTTTGCTGTCCGGAACTTTCTCGCGGAGTGTCGGGCAGTACTTCTCGTTTGTTGAAGCCTTCATGAACTTGTACTTCAGGCTGCCGACCTTGGAACCGCTCGCCACGATGCCTCCCGGGAAGCTCGTGATAACGCCATTGACCTTCGCGATCGCATCCGATGCTGCCTGGGCGCCCACGAGGGCCGCCATCTGGTTCTCGCCCATGACAAAGAAATTGCCTCCGGCAACCCCCTTGACGATGCCAAACTCCTCTTCACCGACATATTCACCGTTCATGATCGGGATGACCCAGCACTTCCTACCGCCGACTTCCTTCTGGTACTCGTACCCGTCACCGAAGAAGTGGAGCTTCACTGCAATCTTCTCCTCAGCTGTGGTGATGCCATTGAAGACCGCAGTAGTCGGTGCAGTCAGGACGCATTCAGCCAGCCTCTCGACGACCTGATCCTTGAGCTTCTTCTTGCTTGCGCAGATCAGGATTGACACGCCGGGACGCCCGTCAGGAGTCTGCATCCCTTCAAGTTCCTGTTCGATGCCTGCCTCGCACGGGCAGCCGATCGCTGATGTGGCAAAACCGGTTGCTTCGGTCGCTGCCTTCCGTGCCCATTCCTGAGTGACTGCCGTGATGATGATCCGGCAGATCCAGGTCGGGAACGCTTCTGCATAGGTGTTGTCAATTGTAACGCCGTTGATTTCCATACATAACCTCCGGTACTACAACAGTTACATACTTACTATTCAATAAATTTTCTAATTTAATTTCAATAAGACGAGCGCACAAATAAACGGGTTATAAGTACACAAATAAGTGTTAACTATAAGACAAAATTAAATTTAAAAAATTAAAAAATCGCCGGATTTTTACCAATTTTCCTGACTTAATTTCAGAACATTTATCTACAAATCTTCACCACTCTTCAGATAGTCGATTTTTAATAAATCGATCATAGCTGGTGCGTGAAAAAAGTATGACATTTGCAGTCCATATCAACATGGAACGTTGTACTGGCTGTAACAATTGTGTTGTCGCATGCCCCGTGGACGCATTGGAGCTGCACACCGTAGACCCTTCCTCAAAGGAGAAGATCTACAAGGTCAAAGACGGAAAATCCGTTGTTCTTGACTTCAAGGGTGAGCTCTGCGCCGGTTGCGGCGTCTGCGTGCAGGCGTGTCCGCACGATGTTATCAGGCTGGCAGGACCCTGGGAATCCAGGTCACTGGCAAAGGTACAATAAAGGAACTGCGTGAGGGTTAATTCATGGCATTGTTTCCAAAGTTTTCCAAGAAAAGAGATGGTGTGAACGTTATCATGGAGCAGCGCCTCCTGCAGAGCGTTAACAACCTGATTCTGAATTCAGAGACGTGCACCGGATGCGGCATCTGTGTTGATGCATGCCCCGAAGAAGCGATTGTGCTCGGTCTCGTCGGTGCTTCCAAGCGCGGCGCTATTGATTACGCCGCACCGGTGGATGTGGACGAGGTCAAGTGCTCGTACTGCGGTGTTTGTGTCGTCATGTGCCCGTTCAATGCACTGACTCTGAAGGTTGACGGACAGGAAAAGCTCCCGATTATTGAGAAGGAGGGCTTTCCCCAGTTCGACATGAAAGCAGAGATCGACAACGAGAAGTGCGTCAAGTGCACGATCTGCGAAGAGGTCTGCCCGCGTGATGCGATCAAACGGGATGTCCCCGCATACGAAGGGACCTATAAAGAACCGGTTGCGGATGCAAAAGAGCGCCAGACTTCGATCAAGACCAAGACGACATTCAAGGTCGATATGGAGAAATGTACGCTCTGCGGTCTGTGCGGTGCACTCTGCCCGGCAATCACGGTCAAACACAAGGAGTTTACCGCTGAAACCGGAAAGGTCGAGGCAGTCGCGGAACCGAACACCGGGCTCCTGTGGGACGAGACCAAATGCGATGCATGCAAGGTCTGCGTCGAAGCCTGCCCCGAGGAATGCATCACGGTCGAACGTGAGGTCATCTCCGACAAGGTGGATGGCAAAGTCGAGATCATCCAGGACAACTGCTGCACCTGCCAGTGGTGCTCGCGTAATTGTCCGACTGAGGCAATCACGGTCGAGAAGATCTTCGAGGGCGAGATCGAGTTCCACGCAGAAAAATGCCCCGGCGGCTGCTCGACATGTGCCGAGATCTGCCCGGCAAACGCGATCTATCTCCCATCCGCAAAACCTGCGGCTGAAATGGGACATGAGATTGAGAAGACGATTGCGGTCAACAAGGACCTCTGTATCTTCTGCGGCGCATGCGTCAATGCCTGCCCCGGTGAGGATATCATCATCATGCAGAGGACCGGTATCCGCGTCAAAGGAACCGAGACGGACCTGTTCAAGAAGATAAAAGAGAAGCTCTTCACCAAGAGGACATCGAAGGTAAAAGATGATGTCACGGGACAGGTTTCGCTCAAAGTTATGGAGAAGGCGTGAGGTGACACGATGGTAAGGAAAAAAGGTTATCCGGAAGCACTGGAGAAGAAACTCCGGGATCAGCGGTATTATCGTGAAGATTCAAATCCCGAATTTCTTCCCAAAGTGAAAGCGATCTCACGCACCATTGCACATATGTGCTTTCAGTGTGGTACCTGCACCGGGTCATGCCCCTCGGCTCCCCGCAGCACCTACCGTATCCGCCAGTTTATGCGGAGGGCAGTGCTCGGGCTCGAGAACGAAGCGCTGACCGATCCCGATCTCTGGTTATGTACTACCTGTTATAGCTGTACAGACAGGTGCCCACGGGACATCGCACCCACAGATGTAATAATGGCAATGAGGAACCTCGCATTCAAACGCGATATAATACCGGTGAACTTCCTCAAAACTGTGCAGGCGATATATAGTTCCGGACATGGCGTACCAAATAATGATGTGAACCGGGCAGCCCGCGAACGGCTCGGACTCACCCGCGACCCACCGACAACCCATATGTATCCGGAATACATCAAGGGAATCCAGACGATCCTCAACCACTACAATCTCAAGGCAAATGCCGATCGGATCGTCAAGGAACGGGAGGGGTAAATTATGTCAGAAGCAAAACACAAGTTCGCATTCTATCTCGGCTGTATTGCCCCGAACCGGTACCCGGGCTGTGAAGCAGCATCGATCAAGGCTATGAAAAAACTCGGTGTGGAGCTGGTACCCCTCAAGGGTGCGAGCTGCTGTCCTGCACCCGGCGCATTTGGTTCGATCGATCTCAATGTCTTTTATGCAATGGCCGCAAGGAACCTCGTCCTCGCTGAACAGATGAAGATGGATATCGCCCTGCTCTGCAATGGGTGTTACAAGTCGATCTGGGAGGTCAACCATAAGCTCAAGCACAACCAGGACCTTAAGGATGGCGTAAACGAGGTCTTAAAAGAGATCGACATGGAGTTTAAGGGCACTATCAATGTCTACCACACCGCAGAACTTCTCTACAATGACAAGTTTATCGGTGTCCAGAAAGTCCGCGACAGCGTCACCAACCCACTCAAAGGGGCACGCATCGCTGTTCACTATGGCTGCCACCTGATGAAGCCCCACAAGGACCGGGAATTCGAAAAGGAATCAATGCTGAATACCGAACATCCGACATGGATGGAAGAGCTGGTCTCCGCACTCGGCGCAACACCGGTGGAGTACCGGAACAAGATGCAGTGCTGCGGTGCCGGTAGCGGTGTCCGCGGGTACGATATTGTGCACTCGTTGGATATCACCAACGAGAAGCTGATCAACTTAAAAGAGGTTAAGGTTGATGCTCTCACCGATATCTGCCCGTTCTGTCAGCTCCAGTTTGACCGCGGACAGATCGAAATCCAGGAGAAATTCGGTGTCACGTACGGCCTCCCCGTACTGCACTATGCAGAACTTCTGGGACTGGCACAGGGAATGAGTCCGCAGGACCTCGGGCTGGACCTCCATGGGATCAGCTGTGAGCCGTTCCTGCAGAAGGTGCTGTGAGGTGATAATGATGGCTGAAAAGAAGAAAGCAGGTTCCAAGAAAATGGAAGCAAAGAAGGAAACCCCAAAGCAGGCAGCACCCGTACCCAAGAAGGCTCCCGCCACAGCGGCGCCAGCCTCAGGAAAGAAAGAACAGACGCGTATCGGCGTTTTCATCTGTCACTGCGGTACCAACATTGCCGGTTCAATGAATATCGAGGCCGTTCAGGAATATGCAAAAACCATTCCAAATGTTGGCTATGTTGACAACTACAAGTATATGTGCTCGATGCCCGGGCAGGCTGTGATTAACAAGGCAATCAAGGACAACAAACTCACCGGAGTCGTTGTCGCTGCATGTTCACCACGTCTCCACGAACCAACGTTCAGAACGGCAACCAAGGAAGGTGGCCTGAACCCGTTCCGGTTTGAAATGGCAAACATCCGCGAGCAGAACTCGTGGGTGCACATGCATGATCAGGAAGGGTCAACCGAGAAGGCAAAGGACGCGATCCGCATTGCTGTTGCAAAAGCATCACTCCTGCAAGACCTGTTCCCGAAGGCAGTTCCGGTCGAGCACGCGGCGATGGTTGTCGGCGCGGGTGTAGCCGGTATGCAGGCAGCCCTTGACCTTGCCGCTGCAGGGATCAAGACCTACCTTATTGAGTCCCAGCCTTCCATTGGCGGGCGCATGTCCCAGCTGGACAAGACATTCCCGACCCTTGACTGCTCGCAGTGTATCTTAACACCCAAGATGGTGGATGTGGGCAGGGCCGCAAATATCGAGCTGATGACCTACTCAGAGGTTGATGCAGTCGAGGGTTACATCGGCAACTTCGATGTGACCATCCGCAAGAAGGCACGCGGTGTCCTCTCCATGCCAGAGGCTGAAGCGAAGGGTATGGTCGGCGGCGGCTGTAACGGCTGCGGTGACTGTGAAGCCCCGTGCCCGGTCATCAAGCCCAACGAGTTCGAAGTGGGCATGAAGCCCCGGAAGGCGATCTACATCAGCCACCCGCAGGTTGTCCCGCTTCTCTACACGATCGATTTTGACTCCTGCATAAAATGCGGGCTTTGTGTAACTGCATGCGGTGAAAAGAAGGCAATTGATCTTGAGGCAAAGGACGAGTTTGTCAAGGTCAAAGTCGGGACAGCAATTCTCGCAACGGGTTACGACATGTTCCCCGTGGAGAAGAAGACCGAGTGGGGATACAAGAAGTTTGAAAATGTCATCTCGAGCCTTGAGTTCGAGCGGCTTATCTGTGCGTCCGGTCCGACGAGCGGTCACATTATCCGCCCGAGCGATGGCGAGACCCCCAAGCGCGTGGCATTTGTGCTCTGTGCCGGCTCCCGGGATAATACCGGCAACGGCAAACCGTACTGTTCGCGGTTCTGCTGCATGTACTCCCTCAAGCACGCCCACCAGATCTATGAGAAGATTCCCGGTGTGCAATCCTATCTCTTCTACATGGATATCCGTTCGTTCGGTAAGATGTATGAAGAGTTCTACTACCGCATCCAGGACGAGGGTGCGAAGTTTATCCGCGGGCGTGTTGCAAACATACTCGAGGACCCGGCCACCAAGAACCTTCATGTCTATACTGACGACACCCTGCTGAACCGCCCGGTTGATATGGAAGTTGACCTTGTCGTGCTCGCGGCGGCAGTACAGCCCAAGGAAGATACAGACAGGACCCGCAAGCTCTTCGGTGTCTCCTGTTCGATGGACGGCTGGCTCTTAGAAGCCCACCCGAAGCTGAACCCCTGCGGAACGACAACTGCCGGTGTTTTCCTTGCCGGTGTCTGCCAGGGTCCCAAGGACATCCCGGACACAGTCGCATCTGCCGAAGGTGCAGCATCTGCAGCAAGTATCCCCATCCACATGGGTGAGGTCGAGCTCGAGCCGTACTTTGCCACGTGTATTGAAGAGAAATGTGCCGGCTGCGGCATGTGCGTGAACCTCTGTCCGTACAGTGCACTCGCACTCGTGGAAAAAGAGGGGCGTCAGGTCATGGAGGTCACAGAAGCGAAGTGCAAGGGTTGCGGTACCTGCGGCGGATTCTGCCCCGGTGGCGCTATCTGGATGAACCACTTTGCTACCCCGCAGATCGTGGCTCAGATCGATGCATTCCTGCTCGGAGGTGAGCAGTAAATGGCTGCTGAAGAATGGAAACCCAAGATCATCGGCCTTCTCTGCAACTGGTGCTCCTATGCCGGCGCTGACCTTGCCGGAGGCGGCCGTATCCAGTACCCGCCTGATGTCAGGGTCGTCCGCGTGATGTGCACCGGGCGTCTTGACCAGCTCTTCGTCCTGAAGGCATTTGCCGACGGCGCGGATGGCGTTCTCGTATCCGGATGCCACTTTGGGGACTGCCACTATCTCGAAGGCAACTTCAAGGGTGCAAAGCGGATGTTCATGGTCAAGCGCCTGATGAAGAGCATCGGGCTTGATGACCGCCGCTTCCGGATGACGTTTGTCTCAGCATCAGAAGGTGCGAAGTGGGCGACTGTCATTACCGACGTGGTCAAGACCGTAAAAGAGCTCGGACCGAGCCCGATTACGGAGTTCAGTAAGTAACGGAGGAGTTCACAGTGGCTGCAATTAATCTGAACCTGATCTCGGGTCGCAGCATACAGCAAGGTGTGGCAATTGAAGGCGGGAAGGAAAAACCCGCCTACCGCACTGCTGCTGGTATTATCGAGCTCGATCCAACGGACCTCAAGAGACTCGGCGCCTGGAAAAACACCAATGTTAAGGTGACCAGCCCTCACGGCAGCGTGATTGTGAAGGCAATGGAGACATCCCAGGGACCACACCCGGGCATCGGGTTCATCCCTATGGGTCCGTGGGCAAATTCCATTGTCGACCCCAACACCTATTCCACCGGCATGCCCACGTTCAAAGGTACCCCTGTTACCGTGGAAGTATCCATCAACGAACCCGTGCTTCTCGGGATCGAACTGGTGCAGAAATTATGCGGGGTGAAATGATATGACCAAGACCGTAACCGATGTGATCTGTCCCTTCTGCGGGACGCTCTGTGATGATCTTGAAGTCGTCGTGTCCGATGATGGCAAGAAACTTCTCGAAGTCTACAACGCGTGCGTCATCGGTACCGAAAAGTTCCTTCACTCCCAGTCAAAGGACCGGGTTACCCGCCCGCGGCTCCACCAGCCCGACGGGACATGGAAGGATATCAGCTATGATGAGGCGGCCGAGTATACCGCACAGATGCTTGCAAAGGCAAAAAAGCCCCTCATGTACGGCTGGAGCTCCACCAACTGTG
Source organism: Methanoregula sp. (assembly GCA_026394635.1). GTDB lineage: Archaea > Halobacteriota > Methanomicrobia > Methanomicrobiales > Methanospirillaceae > MVRE01. The sequence continues at coordinate 8,673 of JAPKXV010000227.1, forward strand.
AAGCCCAGAGCGTTGGCAACGAGATTGCCGAAATATCCCGTGCATGCTGTGATAATACCGCTGCAGTCTGCCATGGTACAACGCTGATTGCCGTGCAGGATATCGGCATTCCGTCATGTACGCTCGGAGAAGTCAAGAACCGTGCAGACCGCATTATCTTCTGGGGCTGCAACCCGGCACACGCCCACCCAAGGCATATGTCCCGGTACTCAATCTTCCCCCGCGGTTTCTTCACCGCCAAGGGACAGATGAGCCGCAAGATGGTCGTCGTTGACCCCCGGGTCACCGATACGGCAAAGATGGCGGACGTCCACCTGCAGGTTGAGCAGGGAAGAGACTATGAGCTGCTGAATGCACTCCGTGTTGCACTCAACAACGAATGGCTCCCGGATGTTGTTGCCGGAATCACAAAAGAGAAGATACGCGAAGTTGCCGACATAATGAAGAGTGGTCGTTTCGGGATCATCTTCTTCGGTATGGGTGTGACCCAGTCACTTTCAAAGAACCACAACATCGATGAGGCGATTGCCCTCACAAAACACCTCAACGAGTTTACGAAGTTCTCGATCATGCCGATGCGGGGTCACTACAACGTGACCGGCTCCGGAGAAGTGTTTGCCTGGCAGTTCGGGTTCCCGTACTCTGTTGATCTCTCCCGCGGGTTCGCACGCTATAACCCCGGTGACACCAGTTCAATCGATCTGCTGGTACGTGGCGAGGTGGATGCCATGTTCACCATCGGGAGCGATCCCGGTGCACACTTCCCCATCAGCGCAGTCAAACATATCGCAAAACTGCCATCAGTCTGCATCGATCCGCACCTCACGCCCACAAGCGGTGTATCCAAACTCCATGTGCCCGTGGCATTCAACGGTGTTGAAACCGGTGGAAACTGCTACCGCATGGATAACGTGCCAATTGACTGCCGTAAGGTTGTAGAGCCACCCGAGGGCATGCTCACCGATGAGCAGTTCCTCATAAAAGTCCGCGACCGGGTCAGACAGCTCAAGGGGGCAGCATAACCATGTCAGAATATGTCATAAAGAACGGACACGTATTTGACCCGGTCCAGGGCATCAAAGGCGATAAGACGGATGTTGCCATAAAAGACGGCAAGATCGTCGCAAAAGCCGGTTCCGGTGCAAAGGTTATCGATGCGAAGGGCAACACGCCCACATTGCCGGGCCAAAGGTCAACCTTGGCAGGATCTACCGTCCTGAAGACAAGCTCTTCACCTGCACGCCCACGAAAGGCATGGAGCGGATGGGCAGCGGGAACTCGATCCCGACCACTTTTAAGACCGGCTACGAGTATGCCAAGATGGGATACACCACCGCCATGGAAGCTGCAATGCCGCCACTCTTCTCGCGCCACGTGCACGAAGAGATCCGCGACACCCCGATCATTGACGAGGGCGCTTTCCCGGTGTTCGGCAACAACTGGTTCGTGATGGAGTATCTCAAGAACCGCGAGATCGAGAACACGGCGGCGTACTGTGCATGGCTCCTTCGTGCAACAAAAGGGTTTGCAATCAAGGTTGTCAACCCCGGCGGCACGGAAGCCTGGGCATGGTGACTGAACTGTCTTTCTGTAAACGACCCCGTCCCTTACTTCGACATCACCCCGGCAGAGATCGTCAAGGGACTCATTGAGGCAAACGAGTACCTCGGACTCCCGCACTCGATGCACATCCACCCGAACAATCTCGGGAACCCGGGCAACTACACGACCAC
>JAPKXV010000354.1 GCA_026394635.1 Methanoregula sp.
CCGGCATTCTGCTCGACCGTGTCGTTGATGTAGATCATCACCCGTTCCCCGAGATCGAGTTCGACTGCCGCCTTTTCAGGGTGGACTGCGGTGATCCGTGTCCCTGTGCCGTCACGGCTGCCTGTAAGGATCGCTGCGATCTCCTGCCATGACCGTCCTTTGCTCTCTTTTGACAGTGTGGAGATCACTCCTGCGACAAGCGGGTAATTTTCATAGATAATTGCGGCGACCCGCTCCGCATGTGCAATTTTTGATTCGAACTTTTTTACGGCCGATTCCTGATGGCGGCGGATCAGTTCGTCTTTGGGGATCTTTTTCTTTGCTGCCTTTGTGACTTGTGCTTTTGTCATCGGGTAAAAGGCGTCAAGTGCGGTACTGAAATTGAGAAACTGCCGTTTTTCAGATGTTCCCGAAAGGTCGACGGGCTCACACCCCTTTGCCGATATCACGGGCGATTGTTCCTGCTCTACGCGATCAAGGAGGATTTTTATTGCAGCATACACTTTTGTGGCGTCAGCGTCCCGCGCCGGCATGCTCTTTTCCAAACCTGCCTGCCGGCAGATATACTCTGCATAGGCACCTCCCAGCATGCAGCCCATGGCGAGCGCCCGCACAAGGTCGCGGTCATCGTTGTTGAGGAGTGCTGCAAGATTGTTTTCTGAAGCAGTCGGATCGGTCGCGCTTAAGACATACGGGACGCCGGGCACCACGTCCCGGTCCTTGAAGTGGTGGTGGACGAGCGGCTTTACAATCATGTATGCCTCATCGGCAAGCACGACATTCCCGTCATCGAAGAGCTCGATGATGAGCCGGTACACGGCACTCCCTTTTCCGATATCAACGATCAGGATCCGCTCCAGCCCGTGCTGCCGGATTGCAAGCACCTTGCCGCCGGAGATATGTTTGCGCAGCAGCATCGCAAACTGCGGGGGGTTTTCGCCCTGCGCCCTGCTTCGATGAGCAGCAGGTGCTTCGCGTGCTTCTCCCCGTTGAGCCGTATCCCCATCGTGCGGGGATCGAACTGGTAGACCTTGTCGATCCAGAGCGGGAGCTCCTTGACAAGTTCCACGACGACTGCCTTTACGTCGATCCCGCTCATGCCCTGCACGGTAGCCATCTTATACTAAATTACATATGGCTTGCGCACTAAAAAATAAGACTACTGGAGAATTTTTCAATAATGAGCGAGGATAAGGAAAAAGAACAGCCGGCGTTAACAAAAAAGGTAAAAACGCGGGTGGAGAATGATCGGGATCCATGGATTCTCAGAATAATAACGTCTATATGGTGATGGATGTGAAGAATGCGAAATGAATTATTTGCACCATCCCGCAGTCCGGACACAACCACGCACGCGGGCACTGGGATAAAAAAGTGAGTTTTCCTAAAGCACGTTGATAGCATTGCTCATGGATCCCTCGCCGCCATCAATCGTGGTCACATTCACTTTCCAGATGCCCTGAGCAGCAGTGGGGGGAAGTACTACGGTCCCGGTAATCCAGGTCTGGTCGACCATTGTCAGTGTTGTTGTGATATTATTTTCACCGGTCCGGGTAAAATTCACTGAAGTTCGTCCGCCTCGCTGGAAGTAATCTCCATTCA
>JAPKXV010000241.1 GCA_026394635.1 Methanoregula sp.
AAGCCACACTCTTTGTCGCCGATCACGCGGCACACCTTGCACACGTGATCCGCCCGGCGCTTGCCGAGGGAAGGCTCGTGATCTCCGATCGCTACACGGACAGCCGGTACGCCTACCAGTCAGTCACCCTTGATGGGATTATTCCCCGCCCGTTGGAATGGTTACGGGCGATGCACGACAACTGGTCGATCGTCCCCGACAAGACATTTTTACTCGTCATCTCGGTTGATGCTGCACTCGCACGGCTCGCTGAAAAGAACGGGCGGGAGCATTTCGAGCGACGGGATGTCCTTGAAAAAGTGCAGGGCAATTATCTCCGGTTCGCAAAGGAGGAAGAACCCTCGCGTTTTGTCTGCGTTGACGCACAAAAAGATCAAAAAGAGATTGCAAAGTTTGTAGCCGGTGCAATCCGGCTCACTTTGCAATCGTCACGATCACGTCGCCGACAGTGATCACGTCCACCTGTGCCCCTTCCTCCATGTAGGAGTATTTCGGGGTGAAGGCATTTTCTGGTATCGCAATATCCGCACCATCGAGCCTGATGGTCTTTGGCGGGTGTGCGAGTTCTTCCGGTGAGAGCGACTTTACCGCGGTCATGAATGCTGATGCCTGTTTCCTGAACGCCGGTCCAACAACTGCACGGTTGAACGCAATATCGGTGACGACCCGGTCGAGTTTTGCCGTGTCCGTGCGCCAGTGGACTGCGGCGTTGAGCGTGCGCCCGGTATCGCCTTCATCATTTACTGTGTGCGGTGCATAGACGGTCACCTTCCCCAGCGGTGCATTCAGGGCAAGACCACAATCATGTTTGTACTTGCGGACTTCTGCAACGACTTTAACCAGCAAATCGCCCTCTCTTTGTGCGGCATCGTCAGCGTACGTGAACGTGACCCACGGTTGTTTGTGGACGCTCCCGCAGTCGAGATACGAGTAGCACTCCTCAGAAAAGTACGGAACAAACGGCGCGAGCATGCGGCAGAGCGCGTCATATGCCGTGTGGAGCACGAGGCACGCGCTCTTCCGGGATGCGTCATGCGTATAGAGCCTCCCCTTCACGAGCTCGATGTAGTTGTCGGCGAGTGCATCCCATGCGAACTCCCGGATCGCTTTTAATGCCATATCGAACTGGTAATGCTCCATCGCATCGTTGACTGTCTGGATGGTCGCAGAGAGCCGGACAAGAAGCCAGCGATCGGCAAGCGCAGTGACGGGAGCGTCCTTGTCAAATCCTTCTTTATTGATCTGGATCAAAACGAACTTCGCGATGTTCCACATCTTTGTCTGGAACCGGGCAGCCGAGACGACATCGTTCCAGTTGAACATGATATCGGAACCGGTGGCGGCACCCATCGCGCCCCACTGCCGGAGCGCATCGGCGCCGTACTTCACGAGGATCTCTTCGGGCACGATGATGTTACCCCGGCTCTTGCTCATCTTAAAACCATCCTCTCCCAGCACCATGCCGTTGACGAGAATCTCCTCCCACGGTTTCTGCCCGGTCAGCGCGACTGCCCGGAGAATCGTGTAGAACGCCCAGGTCCGGATGATGTCATGACCCTGCGGGCGGATCTGCGCCGGGAAGCACTTCGGCTTCCCGCTGCCATCCCAGCCGGTTACGTTGAGAACAGAGATCGATGAGTCCATCC
>JAPKXV010000083.1 GCA_026394635.1 Methanoregula sp.
ACCGAAACACGAGGTTCCCGCTGATGAGTTTGAAACGACGCTTGCGATGGCAGCATCGGCCGGATTCCACAGTGCCGGTACCCCATTCGTTTTATGGAGCCATACAGCACTGCTCATGAAGGATGGGGGCGGTATCCCCAAAAATGGTAAATAATCCCCGATGGAATGGGATTTTAATCCTCTTCATTACAAATAAAATTGAAATATTTTAAAACTGTGGGAGATCAGAAGGTCCCCAGCTTAGATCTTCGCATACCTGAATAGAAGAAAAATATAACTCACTGGATTCTCATAAAAAAATTAACTTAATATTTTCAAAGATTTTCAGAAAATGTGGGTGTAATAGGAGCGAAATCTTTATCGCCATGTAGGTTATAATATAACTTGCATGCACATCAAACGGATGAAGAAAGGCGGCAGGGTATACCTTGCAGAATATGAGTCTTACCGTGACGAAGATGGCAAAGTCAAAACCAGGTATATCCGGTATATTGGGACTGAAGGCGATGACTACAAAGTCTCAAAACCAAAAAAGTCCTCGAAACAGGTGATCTATCCTGAACGTTCATTCCGCTCCGGAGATGTCACCGTTCTCTGGCAACTTGCTAAAGAATTGGGGCTTGTTCAAGTAATTGACCAGGTCTGCTGTGGCTCATCCGGTACGTATGGTATTTCCCCTGGTAAGTTGCTGGTTTCCTGGGCAATTAACCGGGCAATCGATCCGGAGAGTGTGTCCCAAATGGATGACTGGATCCGGACAACGGATCTTCCGTCTCTAATGCAGATTCCTTCCCATGAATTTTCAAAAGATGCGTTATTGTCAGCATTGGATTTTGTCTGTTCATATAATCCTAAAAGCGGACGTATTGTGGATAATTCTCCTCGATTAGATGAGAATCTTTACCAGCGATGGAGGAGTTCTTACCCGCTTCCACCGGGAACAAACGAGATTGTGGCCTATGATCTCACATCGATTCTTCTCTATGGCAATACCTGTCCACTTTCTGAAAAAGGGTATAATCCCCCGGAGAGCCGACTAAACCAGGTAAATCTAACTGTCCTGGCTTCACGGTTTGACCAGTACCCGCTTGCTCACCTGGTGTATCCAGGAAATCGGCATTCTATATCGACAGTACGTAACCTCCTGCTAAGACTTGACGATATGGAGATTGTTCCGGGAACTATCATCTGGGACCGGGGGAATACTTCACAAGAAACAATTGAAGCTGTTGAATCACGAAGGTGGAATCTACTCTGTGGTATCCCCAAAGTATCTGAGGAAGCGAAAGAAATCGTGGCTGCGACAGATGTGCCCCTTGAACCACGTTACCTGGTTCCGACTTCGGATGTCGGTGAGATTTATGCTGTCAAAATAGATCGCCAAATCTTTGGTAGATCAGGCGCAGTGGTTGTTTATACGAACATTGGTAAGAAAAGCAGAGATGTGAAAAGACGAAATGCTGCACTTTTCCACATCGGGAATGAGCTTGATGCGCTTACTGAGAAGGTATATCCTGCTCAGGTAATCGCCGAGGCTGAAATAAAGGAGATGGTGAATGGTTGGACACGATTCTTCAAGTTCTCCTACCATGTCGATGAAAAAGGGTACCGTTTTCATTGGATATATGATGAGGCGGCAATCGAAAACGCTAGTCGTTTAGATGGGAAGTGGATTCTATATACCTCGAATCATGAGTTAAGTGCCCGCGATATTGTTATTTCCTATTTTGAGAAGGATTTTATTGAAAAATTGTTCAAGTGCCTGAAGACTGAGGAAGAGATTGCTCCTGTGCGTCATCGACTTGAGTACCGGGTCAGAGCTTACTTCTTTGTATGCATGCTCGCATTGCGCCTGAGACTTGCCCTTAAAGTCAGGTTGCATAATATGCGGGTGAAGGATAAGCCGAGTGTCGATATATTTCTCAAAATGCTGGGCAGAGTAGAACGCGCTGAATCTATGGTCGGAGATGAAAAGATCTCCATTTATCTCAATGTTTCTGTTAATTTGCGGAAATATCTTCGTTCTATGAAGATGTTGGATCTGTTTCCTGATGCCCCGAAGTCAGTTGTAGGTTAGAAATTTGCGCTGAAAAGGTCGCATAATATTTCATCGAACTGCAGGCCCCGCAGCGATCTCCTTCGATCAGGTAATCGGGCACGGTCTCACCGCAGCAGAGACAGGTGACCGAGGACCATTTCTCCTTTTTCTTCACCGTGACCCGGACCCGCTCAAAGG
>JAPKXV010000407.1:0-443 GCA_026394635.1 Methanoregula sp.
CTTTGAGCAACATCTTGTACCGCCTTTCCCATCCACAAACCATCGGACAACAGATTATCCGGCCGTATCTTTTTTAATTTTTACGTGATCGTTTGACCCGGAGACTTATCAGGATTATTATCCTGCTGCAGGGGATTCACCTAGGGGAACAGCTTGTGCCGGTAAGGATAGGTACCCGTAAGGGGCTTTCTTGGTCTGTTGAGGAATAAAAAAAGTACAATGCAGATGACATAAAACAAAATAATTGAAACGAAAAAAATGGTTTTTGATGTTATTTTGTGAGGCTTCCTTCTTGTTCCGGCGTACCTTGTGGAATCGTGAAGGTGACCTCGAGCACACCGTTTTTTAAGGATTTCCGGTAGGGTGCCGCATTCACCGGGGGCAGCATTGCAGATGTGTGGTAGTGGCGGTCTGCATCACCGGCATCGATGATGAGCCGGTCC
>JAPKXV010000407.1:462-3556 GCA_026394635.1 Methanoregula sp.
GGTCCCCCTGCACATCCAGCCTGAGGGATTCGTCGGTCACACCGGGAAGTTCAACAATGACCTTCACTTCATCCCCGATCTGGTGCACCTCGGGAACTGGTTCGCCGGGATTGCGCGCCGGGATGGCACTGCCATCGGGGGGGTTCTGGGGCATTCCGCCTCCATGGATGATGATCCGGTAGCCCATTGCATGGGCCGGCATTCCGGGGAGGGGGCCGCGACTCATATCGGCAAACATCCGTGCCATCATCGCATCCATATGGTCGAATATGTCCTGCGGGTCTTCTATCATGATCATTCACCTCGGTCTGGTTACTTCTTCTCCATCTGTTCTTCCAGGGCTTCTGCCTGTTTTTTGATCATGGCAAAGTCCTTTTTGCGCTGGAAGGTCTGCTTCCTCAGTTCATCAACTGCTGCCGGGTCAGCCTTTGCTGCCATGATTCCGGAGCGTTTGATGATGGAAACCGCATGTTCGAGCACGGTCCGCTGGTCCTGGTTGTACAGCATCTCCCATGCCTGCCGCTCCGATCGTTCAATCGCGTCCCGGTCAAGCGACCCCCGTACCTTGCCCATCGCAGTCTCGAAATGCTTCCTCGTTATCATCACATTCTTGATCGCGTCGGTCCGCTCCTGTTCGCCCTTGTCTGCCATCGCGAGGATAAACTCGCGCATTGCACCCATCTTTGCCTCGCGGACAAGTGCCTCGATGTCAGCACCGACATATCCTTCGGTCTGTTTGACGAGCTCTTCTACAACCACATCCTTTGCAAGGATCGCACCGGCTTCCCCAAGATACACTTCGAAGATCTTTTTCCGGCTCTCTTCGTCAGGTGCCGGTACGTAGATATGACGCTCGAGACGCCCATGGCGCAGCAATGCATCGTCCAGCATATCCGGACGGTTCGTCGCCGCCAGCACCGTGACATCTTTGAGTTCCTCCATCCCGTCCAGCTCCGTAAGGATCTGGGAGACCACGCTTTCCGTGACATGGGATGACGATCCGAAGCTCCCCCGTTTCGGGACGAGCGCATCGACTTCATCAAAGAAGATGATGGACGGGGACGCCTGCCGGGCTTTGCGGAAGATCTCCCGCACCCCTTTCTCCGATTCGCCAACCCATTTGGAGAGCAGCTCGGGTCCTTTCACCGCGATGAAGTTGCATTCGCTCTCATTTGCGACAGCTTTTGCAAGAAGTGTCTTACCCGTGCCCGGAGGACCAAAGAGCAGGATGCCCTTGGGAGGTCGTGTCTGGAGTTTCTCAAAGACGTCAGAGTATTTGAGCGGCCACTCGACCGCTTCGCGCAGCTCCTGCTTGACATCTTCAAGCCCGCCAACCTGCTTCCAGGTGATATCCGGTATTTCAACGAGCACCTCGCGCATCGCAGAGGGTTCGACATGTTTCCTTGCCTCATCAAAGTCCTCCTTGGTAACCTTGAGTGCATCGAGGACCTCGTTGGGGATCTCTTCATCGATCTTGATCTGCGGGATCACCTTGCGCAGCGCATGCATCGCGGCTTCTTTGACCAGCAGCGCGATATCGGCGCCAACAAAACCGTGGGTGGTGTTTGCAAACTCCTCAACCCTGACATCTTCCGAAAGCGGCACCCCGCGGGTGTGAACCTGGAAGATCTCAAGCCTGCCCTTTTTATCGGGGATCCCAATCTCGATCTCCCGGTCGAACCGGCCTCCGCGCCGGAGTGCCGGGTCAATGGAATCGGGAAGGTTTGTTGCTGCGATAACGATGACCTGCCCGCGCCCTTTGAGCCCGTCCATGAGCGCAAGGAGCTGGGCGACAACCCGCCGCTCGACCTCGCCCTGGACTTCCGCCCTCTTTGGAGCGATTGAATCGATCTCGTCGATGAAGATGATTGCCGGCGCATTCTGCTCTGCCTCTTCAAACTTCTCCCGCAGTCCCTTCTCGGATTCCCCGTAGTACTTGCTCATGATCTCCGGGCCCGAGAGCGAGATGAAGTGGGCATCCACCTCGTTTGCAACCGCCTTTGCGATCAGGGTCTTGCCCGTGCCCGGCGGCCCGTAGAGCAGCACCCCCTTGGGTGGCTGGATCCCCAGCCGTTCGAAGATCTCCGGATGGCGCAGCGGGAGCTCGATCATCTCACGGACAAGCTGGAGTTCTCTTCCGAGCCCGCCAATATCTTCGTAGTGGATATTGGAGGGTTCCTTCTTGCCCTCCTCCGGCTTGTACGGTTCCTCTTTGAGCTCGATCTCGGTCTCGTCGGTAACGATTGCAATCCCCTTGGGCGTCACCTTGGCAATTACGAGCGTGATGGAGTTGCCGATCACATCAACACGTACTGTCTGCCCTTCAATCACGGATCTGCCCCGCAGCAGCCGCAGGAGATATTGTTCACCGCCGACGAGACGGATCGGCTGGGTGGGCTGGATGACCACCCTCTTTGCGTATGCTGCTTCGGATTTGCGGATCTTCACCTTTTCATCGATGCCGGTGCTCACGTTGCCGCGGATGTTGCCGTCAATCCGCAGGATAGCCCTGCCGGAATCCTGCGCAAAACCGGGCCAGATGATTGCAGCGGCTTTCCTTTTTCCCACAATCTCGATTACATCACCGGACACGAGCCCCATCTTTTTCATCACATCGATGCTCACCCGCGCGATACCACGCCCTGCATCGTCATGGGCTGCTTCTTTTATGGTTACTTCTGTGAATTCTTTTTCAGTCATCGTAATATCCCCCTCAAATCACTGAAGGTTTACCATAGGTTAGCGTGTTATTGTATATAAATATTGTGTGGCTTGGTTCTGATTAGTTGGAGGAACAATACAAAAAAAACAACTGGTTGATAAATGGCGGGACTTTTCAGAAATTAAGAAGGAAAGATAAAAAGGTTGAAATTACAAATCATAAAATTAGGTGGTCGGGTTTGACTGTTTGTATTGCAATGAGATGGTATGACAAAATTGTTTTTGCGGCTGATAAAAAAGTTTCACTTGAATGGTTCTCTTATGAGGGACAACCCAAAATAAATTTGCTTGCTATCAATGCTCATGTGATGGCTTCATCTAATAATTCAGTAGAATCTGACGAAATAATTTTGAAAACCCAAAACAAATTTCA
>JAPKXV010000085.1 GCA_026394635.1 Methanoregula sp.
GGTGATGTCTGACGCAATCTCAATACGCACAATTCTGCCATCAGTCCACCGTATCGCGCTGTCATGGCATTCATACCAGTGTCTGTTGATCGTGTTCTTAAATTCCCAGACAAGGATTCCGGCAGGATTGCCATCCAAATCTATTATTTTTTCATTCGTGCAGAACGGGCAGGGACCATTCTGATCCACCTGAATTGATTTCCAACAGATTTTTCCGGTAATATCCCCAAAAATTTCCTTACCATACTGGTTGATAAACAGGACCTCGTACGTTTTCATATCAGATACGTACACGAGAGCGTCAAGACTGTCCATGACCGTCTTAAATATCGCAAACGATTCAGTTATTGCAGACTCCGCCACTTTGCGCTCGGTGATGTTCCTGCCTATAGAAAGAAGTAACGTCTTGCCATCTGTCGTTTCAATCGGAGTAGCAGAGTACTCGAATGGAATATGCGCTCCTTGTTTTGTCACAAGGGATAACTCTACAGTGACGTTTTCTGTGTAATTCCTCACCATAGCCTCTGTGGCTTTATTGAGATCTGCCGTATCATAGAACTCGCGAGGTGCTTTCATGCCCGCTATCTCGTTATCGGTATAGCCACTCACTTCAGAGAAGCGTTTGTTCCACCGGATTGGTTTTCCTGTTGATGGTTCAAACAAAAAGACCGTGTCGTATGGTGCATCGAACAACCTGTCCGAATAGTTCTTCTCTAGTAAAAGTGCCTCTTCTGCCACTTTTCGTTCAGTGATATCCTGATGTGTGCCATACATCCATAATGGCTTTCCGTCTTTTGTCCACGAAGCAACCTTTCCCCGGTCCAACACCCAGACCCAATCGCCGTTTTTATGTTTCATCCGGCATTCGCACTCGTACCATTCAGATTTTTGCAAAAAGTGTTGCTCTAATAATTCCCCGCTTTTCTGCAAATCGTCAGGGTGGGCATAGTTCATCCAGGTTTTTATGGAAATGGGTGAAAGCTCAGAAAGGGTATATCCGGTTATTTCGGCCCATTGTTCGTTGAATATGGTCTCTCCCGTTTGTACGTTCCATTCCCATGTGCCGGCCCGTGTGCCTTCGATGATGTTTGCCAGCCGTTGTTTTTCAGTTTTCAGCGCCACTTCTGCGTTTTTGCGTTCCGTGATATCCGTGACGACTGCCAGAGCTCCAAGGTAGACACCTTTCTCATCGATGATGGGTGACGTTGAAAGATGTGCATAGATTCGATTGCCCCCTTTAGTGATAAACTCAAATTCGTGGTCTTCGGTAATACCCTGACGGCGGCGCTCCATGTTCTCTGCAGCGATTATCTTTCCGGCATCATCCATGAAAGAAAAGGGGTGCACACCCAGCATCTCCTCCGCAGTGTACCCAAGAATCTTTGCCATCTGTTGGTTGACATATGTTGTATTCCCGATAGCATCGATCGCCCAGATGCCCTCTTGTGCTAGCTCAACCAGCTGCCGGTATTTCTCTTCTCTCTTCTTCAGGGCTTCTTCCGCCTGCTTGCGTTCGGTGATGTCCTGCAACATGCCATGCAACCCGGTGATCGTTCCTTTCGTATCGCGTATCACACCCCCGAATGCATATGTGCACCGTATACTGCCATCCGGCCGGATGAGTTCCAGTTCAAGGTTGTACGGTTCACCAGTATTGAGTGCATTTGTCACTGCAGCACTGAGTCGCTCCCAACTGGCGGGAGTATAGATTTGAGGGAGTTCTGCATACGTGGGTGCCGGTAGTGAGGGGGCCCTCCCTGCAATAGTACAAAGTTCTTCGGACCAGGTCACGGTATCGGTTTCAATAACCCAGTCCCATGTCCCGATGCCGGCAATGCGATGGGCTTCTTTCAGATGCTCCTGGGTAAAGACTAGTTTCTTCTCCGCGTGTTTCCATGCAGTAATGTCCCGGATTGACTCAATTGCCCCGACTACCTCACCATGGGAATTTTTAATCAGGATAGCCTTTCCCCAGAGAAAGAGGTTTTTTCCACCTAAATGGGCCATTTCGGTCTCGGCTGTGAGAGAATCGCCTTCCTTTTGCACAGAGGAGTATTTGTTCAACACATCCTGGTCCTGTATCATAACAAGGTCGATGAGTATCGGGCGGCGTTCACCATAGAACGGGATGGCATACTCGTAGTTACCTTTCCCGAGCATATCTTCCGCCCTGATTCCGGTCAGTTCTTCCATCGCACGGTTCCATGCGATCACGATTGCCTGCCGGTCAATGACAAACGTTGCATCCGGCAGGAACTCGATAATATCAGCTAACTCCCGCTTTGATTCCCGCAACGCTTCTTCCTGCCGGGTAAGTTCATCCAGGTTTTGTCGGAGTTCCTCTCCGGTTGCAGCAATCTCCTCGTAGGAGGTATTGAGTTCTTCAGTCTTTTTGAGCAGTGCCGCTTCAGCCACTTTGTGCTCGGTGATGTCAATTCCAATCCCCATAAAATAGAGCTGATCCGGTGTTTCAAACCTGACACCCGTAAAGAAGAAAGGGATCTGATGACCATCTTTTGCCATTAAGGTACTTTCAACTGAGTTCTGGCCCTTTTCCATCACCTCATCGATGGCTTTCAAAACCGCGCCTTTGTATTCTGGAAGATGCAAGTCCGTACCCAACTTGCCTTTGATCTCTTCAGCCGTATAGCCCAAAAGTGTCTCATGCTGCTTGTTCCAGCGAACCATTCGGTTTTCAGGATAGGTATAGAGGTAAAATATTCCGGGGAGGCTGTCTAACATTAATTTTGAAAATTGTTGCTCTTCTCTTAATGAATCATCTGCCCGTTTGCGCTCAGTGATATCGGTTAAGAAATTCAACGTGGCGGGACGTCCATCCCAGTCTACCAGGACGACACTGAGTTCAATCCACCGGGTGCTCCCGTCCTTTGTACTCAGCCGGAAGGAGTAACGGGACGGCCCCTCCTCTCCCTTCAATCGCTTCTGGTACCGTTCCACCACCATGGCACGGTCTTCCGGGTGGATAAACGCGGAGAACTGCATGGAGAGGAGTTCCTGTTCCGAATACCCGGTAAAATCGGTCGTCCGGTGATTAACCAGCTTCAGCATCCCGTCCTGGGCAACGAGGATAGCCTCATTCGAGTGTTCGATTAAGTGCCGGTATTTTTCCTCGCTTCTCCGGAGTGAATTTTCTGCCTTATTCCGCAATGCTGCCTGCTTGATCTTATGGACCAGTTCGGCGAACTGTGCTTTGAGTTCCCCGGCTTTCTGGATATAGAAGTCCGCTCCGTTGTTTATAGCCTGGATGACTACCTCTTCCCTGCCTTTGCCGGTGAACAGGATGAACGGGACCGACCCAAATTTTGTCCGGACCTCAATAAGAAACTGGATGCCATCCATACCAGGCATCTGGTAATCGGAGATGATGACATCGAATTTTTCCTGTTCCAGCAACCGGAGCGCGTCAGAAGCTCTCATCGCTGTAGTTACGGTGAAATCTCCAGATTCCTCAAGGAAAATCCTGCCGATCTCCAGAAGATCGGGTTCGTCATCAACGTAGAGGACACTGAGTGGATCAGCCATTATAC
>JAPKXV010000130.1 GCA_026394635.1 Methanoregula sp.
AGACCCGAATAATCCCTCCAGGTATCCGGGTACACCAGCTTCTCTCTCATGACGGCAAGTTTTTCCCGGGCTGCCTTCTTGGTGGAGGGGTTCATCCAGCTCAGGTTTTCGATCCGGAGATCCGTAGTCTGCCGGATTGTACCAAATATCTCCGACACCATCCCGCGGGTCCGGGGATCGACATATTCGGCTACATAGGCCTTTCCCACGAGATCGCCTAAGTAATTATCCCCGGTCGCAACGACACGTTTCCACCGGGGTTTCATCTCCTTTGTGCCGTAGAGTTTTGTACTGTAGAAAGCAAAATCCTCCTCTTCAAAGGGCTGGCTGAGATAGGGGGCTGCGTTATCGATCAGGCGGTACCGCAGGAACACTTTCCAGTCCGTAAGAGGAGCAGTCTCAAGCTGGGTGTTGAGTGCTTTGAGATACTGCGGCTGGTGGATGTTGACCCGGCTCACCGGCCCGGAACCCGGTATGGAGAAGAGCAATTTCCACCCGATCGCAGGGTACTGCGCTTCGAGTTCAGCTGTAGTGTACAGGTTCGTAGTCTTCTCCGGGTCCCGGTTCTCCACGTTCGTGAAGTGGGCGACAGCAAGCGTCTTTTCCATGGCATACACGGTCCCGGCGTGAGCCGCAGCTGTGTCGGCCGGTTCTCCGGCAAGTAAGAAGACCGTTGCGATGTGCTTCTTGTAGGCCTCCTGGATCTCCTGGCTCTGGTTGTCCGTTCTCAGGTAGTAGTCCCGGTCCGGCAACCCGAGGCCGCCCTGTATAAGGCCCGGGACCATCTCGCTGCTGTTGCGGGGATTGACCTCCGCGTAGTAGGTGTATACCGGGCCGGTCCCCGTCCAGCCGGGCCCGTGCCGGAGGAGTATGATCGTGGCATTTGTCAGGTCGGAACGGGATTGGATCGCATCGATTATCGATAAGTCTTCTGAGAGCCCGGTGAGCCCGGCGCGGTTGATCGCTCCGGTATCCATGCCCGACCGGTAGAACTGCCCGAGGAGTGTGGTGTTCCGGTCTGCATTGCCTGCCGTGGCATTTTCCGCCTTCAGGTACAGGGCAAGGAGATCCAAATCCACCTTGTCACCGAGTTCATCGAATGTTGTGTAACCTGATTTATCGGCGGGAATTGGATGCGTACGGATCCAGTTATCGTTCACGTGCGTAAAAAAATCATCGCCCGGCCGTATGGACTCGTTGAGAATAAACCCGGTGTCCGGTGCCAGCGCTGCCGTTGCCACAGGTTTCGTGCCGGTGGCGCCGGGAGTGGAGCAGCCGGCAGCTGCGAGACATAAGATTACGACCAGGATCAATACAACAGGTTTCACAATGACTAATTGTCTTGTTTATACGGGAATAATTGTTATGGCTGACCAGAATCTGATCTTATTATGAAGGCTAGAGCGGGAAAGGCTGAGTAGCTCCGGAACCGGAAGGATGGCCGTTTTTCCCGTTCCTGCTGAAGCCCGGGTGGAATGGGTTTGGCCTGATAGTAGGGAAGGGCAGGATCCGGGACGGACACAAGGTTCTCATCCTCCACAAGAGCTTTGATATAATTCCTTGTGCATATACTAAAACAACAATATTCAGGAGGGAATCACGTGGCAAAACCTATTGAGATCGGGCTTGTGCTCGAAGGCGAAGATGCAAAAACGTTTCAGCATTACTTAGAGCACCCGACATTTACCCGTGAGGGCCTGAACCTGATGCGTGAAGCGAAACGCGACACAGAGCACGCTGGGCTTGACTGAAAACAGGCTCGCATCAATGATCTCCCCCATCCCTTTTGACGATCTCCAGTTTGTTCTCCTGAATGCTGATCATGATTTGTCCGGGTTTCATTCATCTGAACCTGAACTTGATGAATTTTTGAGAGAGGACGCTCTCGTTAATCAGAATAACCTCATTTCTGTGAGCCGACTGGTTTTCTGGAATAGAAACCTTGTTGGATATTTTACTCTCGTCAATGACAGCATCGAAGTGAGGGCTGTCGAAGAGTGTGACCGCGAGGAGAGTTATCATTTCCGGAAGTATCCGGCGCTGAAGATTGCACGGCTGGCAACGCATAGCGACTGTGAGGGTTTTGGAGTCGGGCGGAGTATGCTCCGTAAGATCTTTTCCATCTCAATCACGCTCTCCCATTATGTCGGCTGCCGAATCATCACGGTCGATTCAAAGCACAGTGCTGTTGATTTCTATAAAAAATTTGCATTCAAACAGGC
>JAPKXV010000242.1 GCA_026394635.1 Methanoregula sp.
AAATTCCCTGCGGTATGGTGAGAAAGTTACGTCCATCAGTCTGTATTATGAAAAGACTCCTGACAATTTGATCATCATCTACGAAGATAACGGCATCGGCATCAAAAAGGAGGATAAAGAGAAGATCTTCCGGAGAGGGTCCGGAAAGCGGAGTGGCTTTGGGCTTTTTTTCTCCCGCGAGATCCTCAGTCTCACCGGCATCACGATGAAGGAGTCCGGGGAACCGGGGAGCGGGGCACGGTTCGAAATAACGATACCTGCAGGGATGTTCAGGTTCCGGCGCAATAAGGATGAGACAGATACGCAAAAAGGATCCCGGATGTCAGGAACGTCATAATTTTTTTATCGCGGAAATCCAAAAAAAATATCCTGAATAAAAACGATGCGGGGGGTGGGATTTGAACCCACGGACTCCTGCGAGAACAGATCTTAAGTCTGCCGGGTTTGGCCAGGCTTTCCTACCTTCGCTCCGATACTATAATATGGCACAAGCGTTACATATCAATTTGGCTCATTTTTGAAACCCGATTGCTGAACGGGGATTATATAGAACCACTTGGTAGTTTTATATCTTAAGTACGGCGCCTTTGGCCAGGCTTAGCTACCCCCGCGCCCTATACTATTTCAATGCATTACTGATAAAAAGAATCGCGTGAAGTTGTCGTGAACCATCTGATACGATAGTTTTGATCCCGTGGGTTAATCGCAGAGCTCTTGAAGGAGTTCGTCCAATAATGATCCGTCTTCATGAGTCCGTTACAGATCAAAGGCTGGGTCGAACTCGACGGGCGGCGCCTCACCGTTACGGAGATCGAAGAGATCCTTACCCATGATCCCGCCGCAACCAGCCGGTTCGGCGGGGAGTTTTACCTCTCGTGGGGCAGCTGCCGGGCCCGGGACCATTTCGGGGTGATGCAGGGCGACTGCCCGAAAGGGACTATCCTCTGCAATGGTGAATCTCTTAGCGCTATTACCCCGGCACCTCCGGAAATGCCGCTGGAACAGGCGATCATCACCGCGGTCAGCCTTCGCAGCGATGAAGGGGTGACGGCACTCTCGGGAGGGGTTGACTCATCCCTTGTCGCAAAACTAGCCGGGCGCGAATGCATCGCGGTCGGCCTCGCAGGTTCCCACGACCTCCGGCAGGCCCGGCACGCAGCTGACCTGCTCGGGCTCTCCTGCACGTATGTTGAGATCACCCCGCAGGAGATCGAGGATGCCCTTCCCCTCGTGGTAGCCACAATCCCGGTCAAGGAGCCGGTCAGCACGGGTATCGCACTCACCCAGTACTTCATCGCCCGTTGGGCAGGGGAGCAGGGATACGAGCGCATCATCACCGGGCAGGGCGCGGACGAACTCTTTGGCGGGTACCAGCGATACCTTGAAAGTGCCGCACTCGCCGAAGACCTCACCCGCGACATTGCGGGGCTTGAAGGGCAGGCTGCCCGGGACCAGTCAGTCGCCGCACTCCATGGCACGTACCTTTCCATGCCCTACCTTGATATGCGGGTAGTGCGCGCTGCGCTCGCGATCCCCGCTTCGGAAAAAGTGAGGGGGGGCCGGCGGAAGATCCCTTTGAGAACGGTCGCAGAGCGCCATATTCCCGCAGAACTCGCATGGTACGAGAAGAAGGCAATGCAGTACGGGAGCGGGGTTTGGAAGGTGCTGCAGAAGCTTGCCCGTAAAAATGGTTATAAAACGTCCATGCAAAATTACATAGACCACATCAGCAGGGTGGAACATGGTCACTGAAAAAGAAGTACAGCATATCGCAGGGCTTGCCGACATCGGCATCACTACCGAAGAACTGGGGACGTTTACCTCCCGGTTCAATGAAATACTGGACTATTTTGACGTGCTTGACCGGGTGCAGGGGGAGGGGCCGGCCTCCTGCGACCTTTCAAACGTGATGCGCGAGGACATAGTCGAACCCTCGCTGCCGCAGGAAGAGGTGCTGAAGAATGCCGCAGCACAGGAAGACGGGTTCATAAAAGCTCCCCGGGTGATGTAGTGGCGGCGCACGAGATCACCTTTGAACCCGATGACCGGTACAATGCGTTCCTCACCACCTGTAAAAAAGCCCCGCACGGCGACGGAAAACTCGGCGGCATCGCTGTTGCGGTAAAGGACAATATTTCCACACGCGGGATCGAGACCACCTGCGGTTCAAAGATCCTCAAAGGCTACATTCCACCCTATGATGCGCACGTTGTTGAGCTTCTCAAAAAGTCCGGTGCCGCGATTGCAGGCAAGACCAATATGGACGAGTTCGGTATGGGGACGACAACCGAGAACTCTGCGTTCGGGCCCACCCTCAACCCCTGCGACACAACCCGAGTCCCCGGTGGATCATCAGGGGGAAGCGCTGCGGCAGTCGCTGCCGGGATGGTCCGCATGGCGTTGGGCACAGATACCGGCGGATCGATCCGTTGCCCGGCCGCTTTCTGCGGTATCGTGGGGCTGAAACCAACGTATGGCAGGGTCTCGCGGTACGGGCTGATCGCGTACGCAAACTCGCTCGAACAGATCGGGCCGATGGCACAGAACGTGTCCGACGTTTCGCTGCTCATGCAGGTGATCTCCGGGCATGACCGGCGCGACACCACGTCCTACACCAGGCCGTATACCCATACCCCGTCCCCCGATATCAAAGGCATAAAAATCGGTGTCCCGCAGGAGTATTTTGGTGCGGGCGTCGACAGGAACGTTGCAGAGGTCACAAAGCGCGCCATCTTCCGGCTTGAAGAACTTGGCGCGACAACCGTGCCCTGCAGTATCCCCTCGATGGAATATGCACTCGCTGCCTACTATGTCACCTGCACGAGCGAGGCGAGCTCCAACCTCGCGCGGTTTGACGGCGTGCGGTACGGCCCTGCCGCAGACACGAAAAAATCATGGCATGACGCGTACCGGGAAGTGCGGGAATCCGGTTTTGGCACCGAAGTGCGGCGCCGGATTATGCTGGGCACCTTCGCTCTTTCGTCGGGCTACTATGGGAAATATTACGCAAAGGCACAGGTCGCCCGCGAGAATATTAAAAAGGATTTTTCCCGGATCTTTTCCGACGTCGATGTCATCGCCGGGCCCACCATGCCCACGATCGCGTTCAAGCTCGGTGAAAAAAGCGATCCGCTCTCGATGTACTTAGCCGATATCCTCACGGTGCCGGCAAACCTTGCCGGTATCCCTGCCATATCCTTACCCTGCGGGAAGGTGGAGGGTATGCCGGTCGGGCTCCAGATCATGGGCAAACCGTTTGAGGACGAACGCGTCATCGACGTTGCTTACGCGTACGAGCAGGCGGTGGGTTAATGACCGAAACCGAAACACAGGTCATTGTCGGTCTTGAAGTACATTGCCAGCTCGATACTCGGAGCAAGCTCTTCTGCGGGTGCTCCACGGATTACCGGAACGACGGCCCCAACACCCATGTCTGCCCGGTCTGCCTCGGGCTTCCCGGCTCAATGCCGGTGCTCAACAAAAAGGCGATCGAGTACGCTATGCGGGTGGCAAAGGCACTCAACTGCGCCGTCCTCCACGAGTCAGAGTTCTCGCGCAAGAACTACTTCTACCCCGACCTTGACAAGGCGTACCAGGTCACCCGGTACGACAAGCCGCTTGCCGAGGGTGGATATCTTGAGATCGAGGGGGACGAAGGCGGGGAGAAGCGCGTGCGCCTCACCCGCATCCACGTCGAGGAAGACCCCGGCAGGCTCGTGCACATGGGCAATGCGGAGCGGGGGAAGTATTCCCTCGTCGACTACAACCGTGCCGGC
>JAPKXV010000005.1 GCA_026394635.1 Methanoregula sp.
ATACGGTTTCAAAAGAGCGAACCGGACTGATCTGCACGATTCCTGAGCGGTGTGTCTGATGGATAGCAAAAGTTGAAGGGGCTGTTGATGACCAGGTCTTTAACCGGATGCTGACCTGCTGGATTGATGACAGTCCCGAGCAGGACGACAAGGTGCTCGCCCGCCTGCTGGAAAAGAACACAACCAATCCTGACCCCGACACACCGGAGCACCAGGATGTCATCATGTGCCGGGCGATGTGGGAGATCCTAGGCCAGCAGCGGATCCATGTGGTGATCCCATTCGCCACCCGTATCCGGTTCAAGGCGAATGACAACCGGCGTAACCCGGACATGCTTCTTGACCTGATTAAGGCCAACGCCCTGGTTCGGTTTATGCAGCGTGAGCGGCAGGATATCGGAGGTGTGGTTTGTATCACTGCTACGCGGGAGGACTTCGACGAGGCTGCCAGGCTTTACGACCAGCTGAACGGAACCTCTGGTGGGCAGACGACCAAGCTCACGAAGAAGGAGTCCGACCTGGTTACGACCATCGATCTGTCCGGGTGGGACGAGTTCACGACACCGATGCTCCAGAAGGCCACCGGTCTTTCAAACGGGTCCATTCATCGGCTCATCCACGGGTATTCAGCAAGGGGGTCTACATACACCGGCCTTCTTGAGAAGTGCCCTGCGATCTCCTTTACAGACCGGACGGTCGTCACCGATGAAGATGATCGCACGGGGCAATCGACACGGCGAAGGACAACCTGGATCGACACTAACCCCGATGACCACGATGATCCATCCTTCAACACTTCAACAGCCTTCAACAATACTTCAACAACTGTTGAAGGAAATAATTCCGAACCAGGAAGGCCGGATTCTCAATCAGCTAATGATAACACACACATGTGTGTGTGTACTACCCCATCCTTCAACAAATCCAAAAGTATGGAGTGTGTAAAAACTCCGAATGGAACTACACCACTCTCTCTCTGTGATCCTACAATTGTTGAAGGACAGGATTTGATCTCCACCATAAAGCCTCCGATGGGAGAACAACAACCGGAGAATCACGGAACATTACTGCAACATCCGTTGAAGGACAGGAGAGAAAAGCCTGATTTTGTTGAAGTGTTGAAGGATACGATCCGGGCAACCGACTACAAACTCCTCGACCTGGTGGAATACCGGGAGCCGTGTTACGTGTGCGGTAAGAAAGGATCGCAATATGTTGAGAAGCTCACTCCGGGAAGGAAAGCCCGTAAAGGTTCACCAGCCCGGCGGGTCTGTAAGAACTGTTACCTTGCTGCGGTCACCCGGGACCAGGTATCAGCCCCTCCGTTACCTGGTGTTATTGCGATCGGCAGGATGGTCAGGATATCAAAAGATATCGGGCGCTGTTCGGTATGTAATCTTGGGAAAGCTGTATTCACCGACCGTGAGGCGGGAACGAGTATCTGTCAGCAATGTTACGACCGGGAGGCCAGGGCAACCGGATCCACTGAAGGGGGTGCTGGTCCCTGAGCACGTGTACCGTTTCCCTCCGGACCGCTCTCCTGATCGCGAAACACCGGAAAAGGGCAATTCCGAGGTGGAAACGGTGGCGTTTGCGAAATCCGGAAAAGGATAAAGAGCAAAGAAAAGCCTATTATTGGAGGAATCGGGATAAAATCGCTGTAAATAGCAGGATTAGGTATCAAAGGAGAAATAAGGCAAATGCGGGCGATTTAGACGAACAGGGATAGATTATATCTGGTGGTGTTGAGTAATACTACTCATTTATAGAGGGATTTTTAATAATTAGGGCTTATATTGGTTGTTTTATCGATATCTTAAATCCATTATTAATTTAAGAAAGTAATTTAACTCTTAAAATAGTTTATCAAACTTATGATACAGATTGAAAATGCTTTTTGGTTTTCGGTTTCAATATTGGTTGGATTACTTATTGGTATTCTTGGGAGTTTATTTACCTCAGAATTTTTCAGATACGAGGATCTGAAAGACAATGTTGATGAAACAATAAATAACCAAAAAAGACGTGCCAAATCAAAAACAATGCTTACTATTTATGGTATTCTAATTGCTGCTATATTCTTAATTTATTTTATTATTTTTTATATGAGTGCAGTATATCTGGAGAATCAAAATATCGCGGAAGGATCTCAAAATGTTACAATAGTCAATAATTATTATTATTTTGATAAGGATAATTTGACCTCTATTAAGATGTTACCTCCGCATCACTTATCAAATTCCAGATTAGAAATAAGAACAGAATCTAAACGATTTCATGTTTTAAACGATATTTCTCACAGAAAGAGAAATGACTTACTATCTTTAAGGGCGAACATTAGGTCATGACATGGTAAACAATACAGTGTGGTTTGGATGTATCGATCATGATCACAACAATAATTTTTAACTTAAGATCTTTCCAGTGAGTTAAACAAAATAATTTTTTTCTTAGGGTGACGCTCGCCTCCTTTATTTTCTAATCCCCCTTCCTACCCTCTTTACGTCCCAAAAGGGGCAGGAGAGAAAAAATGTCTGATTTCGTCCAGAAGGCAAATGTCAAGCGGTCGGTCCGTACTCTTACGACCAAGATCGCAGATGTAGCGACCCTCAACACCCTCGTGCAGGGTGTCATTTCGTAATGTTAACATTGTACTCATGGTAAATATTGCTGCACCAGGATGTACAAATCCATTGTGTACTGAAAAAATGATTCGAGCCTATATTCGAATAGATGGGAAGTTTACCGCTGATCACTGGGTGTGTCCACGGTGTGGACATGTTACCGGGATGACGATTCGAAAGAAAGTGGAATAGAAGTATCATGAATGGGATGAATGTTGTTAGTAGAATTTTTCACAGGCTGCCTAAATCCTATATTTGTTCAACAACGAATACCATTCTGGGTCTTGCTGCTGATTTACATCTCCGACCAGTGATTGCATTTTGAGTAGATTTGATCGCATCAATATATTCATCCTCGAGCTCTAAAAGCGTTGAACCAAAAACTCCTTGTACCCGAATTTGTTAGAGAACCTG
>JAPKXV010000337.1:0-2016 GCA_026394635.1 Methanoregula sp.
CCGGGATTCACCCCGCACGCCAAATGTCCTCCGGGCGATGGTTGTCGAAACGATCACGGGGAGTACAACCCCGCTCACACAGGATACCGTTGACGTGCTCGAAACGAACGTGGACGATGTGAGCGGGGAGGTGATCGCCCACACCATCACGCGGCTCATGGACGCGGGAGCGCGGGATGCAAACGCGATCCCCTGCATCATGAAGAAAGGCCGGCCCGGGTATCTTGTCCGCGTGATATGCACACCGGAAACAAGCGCCGGGCTGTCTGAACTCGTGGCCCGCGAACTGGGCACGCTTGGCATCCGCTGCACCCCGGCGGTGCACCGGTTCATTGCCGAACGGACGATCGAAGAAATTGAGGTGGAGATCGCGGGGCAGAAACGGAAGATGCCGGTGAAGTGCGGGTGGATGAACATCCTGAACGGTGAGCGCCGGAAGATGCCGGTCAAGTGCGGGTGGATCCAGGGCAGGGTCTATACCCTCAAGCCGGAGTTTGAACCTGCACGTGCATGGGCAGCCGAGATGGATCTTCCGGTGCGGGACGTGCTTCAGGCAGTGACCGACGCCGGGTGGCAGGCTGTCCTGCACCGGGACGGGGTACGCGATGGAAAGTGAACGTGAAAGCTCCGGCAACGAGGCGCTCAACCGGCTCCTGGGTGGCGGCATCGAACCAAAGACCATCACCCAGTTTGTGGGCGAACCGGCAGCCGGGAAGACCACGCTCTGCCTGATCGCCGCAGTCACCTGCCTTCGCGCCGGGCGCACGGTCATCTGGATCGATACCGAGGGCTTCTCGGTTGAGCGCTTCCGGCAGATCGCCGGGGACGGGGCAGAGAAGCTTGCCGAACGGCTTGTCCTCTACGAACCCGTGGATTTTTTCGAGCAGGGCTCAAAGATCCTCGATGCAGACCATATCCTCAAGACAAACAAAGTCGGGCTCCTTGTCATGGATTCGGCAACGGCTCTCTACCGCACGGAGCTTGACCGGGGCAGGGATGCGATGCGGGCGCTCACCCGGCAGATGCTGATGCTGCTGGGCTATGCAAAACGGTACGGCATACCGGTGCTCATCACCAACCAGGTGTATGTCGATACGGCGACCAACAGGTATCTGGGGCTGGGCGGGACCGCCCTTGAACACATATCAAAGGCGATCGTCCGTCTCGAAAAACGTGGTGGTATGGGCGAACGGCGGGCACATCTGGCAAAACACCGCTCCCTTCCGGAACGTGCCTCGTTCGATTTCGAGATGGCAGAGTCCGGCATCAGAATTATTGCATAAAAAATTCCCGGCCGTACGGGAACATCTTAACTATTATATCTTGGTCCGATAGATATTTTTCATACAATGGCTCTGAAACGGGAGACTACCGCGAAGATCAAGGAGTTGTTAGGGCAGAACCCGACGGGCCTGAGCATCACCCAGATTGTCAGGAAGATCGCTATCAACCGGAACACCGCCGGGAGATATCTCGAGAACCTCACGGTCTCCGGCCAGGTGGAGATGCGCCAGTACGGGATGGCAAAGATTTGCCGGCTTGCCCAGCGCGTCCCCCTCTCGGCAATGCTCTCGATCTCGTCAGAGCTGATCATGCTTCTTGACAACAGCCTCCGAATCATCTATGCCAACAAGCCGATGTACCGGTTCCTTGGCAGCACCCAGGAGGAACTCTATGGGAAAAATATCGAGTATACCTCCTGCGCCACGATATTTGATGATGCATTCGAGACCCTGAAAAAACACGTAAAGGCGGGGTTGACCGGAAGGAAGTGGAAAAGTGAACTATCCCTTGCAACCAGAGATATGGTATTTTCCTGCCGGATCGCGCCTGCCGTCTTTGAGGAGGGGCAACGCGGTGTTTCGGTCCTCTTAGAGGATATCACCGGGCGTAAACGGGCGGAGCACACGATAGAGGAGAGTGAGCGCCAGTTCCGGGTGCTTGCGGAAAATTCGCTGGACATGATCCACCGCCACACACCGGACGACGTCTGCATCTATATCTCCCCCGCGTCAA
>JAPKXV010000337.1:2074-5541 GCA_026394635.1 Methanoregula sp.
CCCGCGTCAAAAATCATTCTCGGGTATGACCCCGACGAGCTGATCGGACACCCGGTATTTGAGGTGCTCCACTCCGACGATGCCCATATTGTGCCGGAATACAAGAGCCGGCTCAACCAAAAAAACCATACCGCAAAGATCTCCTACCGGGTCAGGCACAGGGACGGACATTATGTCTGGCTCGAATCTGTCCTCCGTGCAATAATTGACGAGAAGACCGGGAAATTTGTTGAGATCTATGGTGTCACGCGTGACATTACAGACCGGAAAAAAGCAGAGCAGGCGTTAAGGGAGAGCGAAGACCGGTACCGCAAACTCGTAGAGATATCCCCTGATGGAGTTATCCTTCATCGTGAAGGAAAAATTGTGTACATGAATCCTGCCGCCCTCGACCTCCTTGGATTTTCGCAACCTGACGATGTCATCGGTTCAAATGTACTTGATCTCATTCATCCTGCTTTCCGAAACACCATCAGCAAAAATATTCAAAAAGATATCCGTGGGGAAAGCACGCCAGCGGTGGAATTACAGATGCTCCGGGCTGATGGGACCAGCCTGACGGTTGAGGGCAGGGGGATGCGGACGTTTATCGGGGGGAAACCTGCAGTGCAGGTAGCAATACGCGACATCACTGAACGCAAACGTGCAGAAGAGGCATTATGCCAGAGCGAAGCAACTGCACGGGCACTCATCAATGCACCGACGGATTCTGTCATGTTGCTGGACACACGGGGTGTAACCTTGGAACTCAATGAGACCGCCGCCCGGCGATTAGGAAAACCAAAAGATGAATTGATCGGTGTGCTCGCAGATTCTGTCCTTCCGGAAGAGGTTGCACACGCGAGACGATCGATAATCTCCCGGGTGATCGATACAAAGGAGGCGGTCCGTTTTGAGGATCACCGGAACGGGATCTGGTTTGATACCGTCGCATACCCGGTAATTGGCGCGAACGGTGAAGTGACCAGGATTGCGATAATCGCCCGTGACATCACGGACCGGCGGCTGATTGAGGAGAGCCTGCGGGAGAGCGAGGAGAAATACCGGAACCTGATCGAACGGGCAAACGATGGTATTTGTGTCATCCAGGACGGGATAGTAAAATTCTGTAACCGCCGTATTACAGAATTCTGGGGAGGTTCAATAGATGAAACCCTGGGTAGGAATTTTACCGATTTCGTTCACCCCGATGCTCTTCCTGAACTCATCGACCTGTATAACCGGAGGGTGGCCGGTGAGACCGTCAACCCGATTTACGAGACGAGACTGAAGCGTAAGGATGGAAGCATATTTTATGCGGAGATCAATGCCGGTATTGTTACCTATGGCGGAAAACCCGGCGATCTTATTATTATTCGTGATATCAACGACCGGAAGAAGACCGAAGAAGAACTGTGCAGGCGCTCGTAGGCATATCGTCTGCTTATGGTACGGGACATCGATTTGGATTACTAAAATAATCCGAAGTTTTCCCGTGTACTATCAAATCTTAGCGATCGGTCATCTCTGTATCGGAAAAAGTTGCAGGCAAAAAAAAGTGATCAGAAGGTAATAGAACCCACAAACACCGTCGTTGCCGGCCCTTCCATTTTCACGTTGTCTGCAAGGGTGATGGTGAGCGGGCCGCCTTTTGTTTCCACCTGCACGGTCGTGCCGACAAGCCCGAGCTTGTGCGCCATTGCAGCTGATGCGGTCGCCCCGGTACCGCACGAGGGCGTCTCCTCTTCCACCCCGCGCTCGAACGTCCGGATGCTGATGCTGTCAGGTCCGGTCTGCTGTACGAAGTTGACGTTCGCCCCCTGGGGAAATGTCGCATGGCGCCGGATCGATGGGGCATCTGCTGCGATGTCTACTGCGTCCAGAGCATCGACAACGATCACCGCGTGGGGGACTCCCGTATTGACGGCATAGACCTCGTACTCCTTAATTCTTTCTTTGTATTCACCCTTGCCGGTTGCCGGAATGTCTTTGCGGTCAAATTTTGGCGTGGGCATGGTGATGGTGGCAGAGAACTCGTCCTCTTTGTACCCCATTGCGACGCCGACCGCGCCTGCCATGGTTTCTATCGTGCAGGATTCCTTTGCGTATTTAGCATCAAACGCAAACTTTGCAAGGCAGCGGATGCCGTTCCCGCACATCTCCGCCTCGCTCTCATCAGGCTGGAGGATACGCATTCTGAGATCGCTTTTTTCAGATTTCGAGAGGAAGATAACGCCATCCGCCCCGATCCCGAAGCGGCGGTCACAATAAATAGCGGCAAACTGCCCTTTCATGTCATCGGGTATGACCGTTTTTTCAAATTCGTCGATCAGGACGAAATCATTCCCGTTCCCGTGCATTTTTGTAAACGGTATTTCCATAGAATTCTCCTCCTTTTTTTTTATATTTTTCAGGACGTGCCCCGGTTCCTAAAGTGCCCGCCTGAGTTCAATAGTCACTCGTCATGCCGGGTATTGATCTCAAAGGTTTTATGGAATTCCTCAATGCCCCAGCCAAGGTATTCCCTGATGATCACGTAGGCCATCTGCGGTGGGATCGCCCCCGCCTCGGTGACGATCACGTCAATGTACTCCGCCGGAGTAACATCAAAGCCCGGGTTGCGCACCGTTACGTGCGGGAGGGTGCGGGCGATCTCGTCCGGCAGCACTTCCTGTGCAGGGCGCTCCTCGATCTCGATCATCTCCCCGATAATCGTGCGCGGTGCAAACTTGTAGGTCTCTGCTGCGACGACCACATTCACCCGCGCTTCGTGTGCCGAATGGGCGACCTGCGACGTGCCGATCTTGTTTACAACCGCCCCGTTCACGGTCACCGCGTCCGCCCCGACGATCACGAGATCGATGTCATTCATAAACGACCGGACGGCAGAGTCCACGATGAAGTTCGTTTTTATCCCGGCGTCATTCAGTGTCCGTATCGTCACGAGCCCCTGGTTGCGGGGGCGCACTTCTGTTGCAAATACCTCGATCTCTTTGCCGGCCGTATGCGCTTTGAGGATACAGGCAAGTGCAGCCTCGGAATTGCAATGCGTGAGGATGGTGTCGCCATCGCTGATATGGCGGGCGCCGATCCCTGCGATCTCTTCAATCGCGTGCAGGGACGATGCGATGAACTCATCTGCACGCTTTATTACGTTCTCCTGCGCCATACCCGCACTGTCTGCACCTTCCATTCCGGCGATGACAATATGCACGGCGTTGGGAAGGGAAACAGCGGTCGGCCGGGTGGCGACAAGAATGCCGGCAGCCTTCTGCATTTCGCTCCTGAAAAGGGCGAGGTCCTGCGCAGGGAGTGCCTGCGCATGGTCGCGCAGCGCCTGCGCCGCGGCCCGTGCGATCCTCCCTGCCCCGCGGATCTCCATGCGTTTTATTTTTTCTGCAGTTTCAGTAACCAACATCATCTTCAAAGATTCAATGAGTACCGGACTACATAGAGTTTATCAATGAGGGATGCTTTTTGCAGATAGC
>JAPKXV010000298.1 GCA_026394635.1 Methanoregula sp.
AATTCGGGGGGCCGAAAGGGGATGTGTACGACCGGATTATCGTGAGGCTCCTTGAGATCGCCCAGTCCATCGATATTATCCAGCAGTGCCTGGATAATCTGCCTGCCGGAGAGATCCTCTGGGAGAAGAAGCTGCCCAAACTGCTGCTCACCTTAAAAAAGGCACAGGGAGAGGCAATCGGCAGGGTGGAGGCTCCGAGAGGCGAATGCATGCATTATGTCCGCATGGACGGGAACGAGGCCCCGGCGACATGGAAGGTGAAAGCATCCTCCTACAGCAACCTGATGTCCTGGATCCCCATGCTCAAAGGCGAGCAGCTGGCAGACGTCCCCATCATCGTGGCATCCATTGATCCCTGTATGTCCTGTACCGACCGGGTGACAATTATCCGGAACGGTTCTGCAGATGACCTGACCAAGGAAGATCTGACGCGTCTTTCCCGTGAGAAGACAAGGAGGCTTTCACGATGCTGACCGATCTCATCGGGACAGTGGCAGGAGCGGTTCTTGTCGGTGTTTTCGGGATACTTGTCGCATTATTCCTGATGGGGGTTGACCGGATCGTGACCGCACGGATGCAGGCACGCATCGGCCCTCCGCTCAGTCAGCCCCTGACGGATCTGCGCAAGCTCTTCACCAAGGAAAATGTGGTGCCCGCCAATGCCATACCCTGGCTCTTCAACCTGGCACCTGTTGTAGCGCTGGCATCAGCTATCACCATCCTGCTCTATATTCCTGTCGGGGGATTTCCCCCTGTCCTTTCCGGCGGGGGAGACCTGATACTGGTCATGTATCTCCTGACCCTGCCGGCTCTCGCACTTGTTGCCGGAGGGTTTTCTTCCGGGTCACCGTACGCAACGGTGGGTGCACAGAGGGAGATGGTGACCATGATCGCGTATGAGTTCCCGCTTGCCGTTGTGATCATCGCCATCGCATGGAAGCTTGCCGTTTCAGGGATCCCGCGCCCATTCATGCTGGCAAGCGTGCAAGCCAACCCAGTCTGGGGGCTTGTGGGCCCGCTCGGGATTATCGGCGTCCTTATCCTGTTCTTCGTCCTTCTCATCGTCACCCCGGCAGAACTCTCCCGCATCCCGTTCGATACGCCGGAAGCCGAGACGGAGCTTGCCGGAGGGATCCTAGTGGAGTATTCAGGAAAGAACCTTGCCCTCTTTACTCTCACGCAGGGTGTGAAGACCGTGGTCATGGCCTCGCTTGTTGTGGCGCTCTTTATCCCTTACCGGCTCTCTGCATTACTCCCGGCACCGGTCATCCTGCAACCGGTTCTTGACCTGCTATTCTACCTCGTCCTGGTGGTGCTGGTAGCTTTTGTAGCGGTAAGCCTGATCAGGGTTTCCATGGCCCGGTTCCGCATCAACCAGGTGGTATCGGTGTACTGGATATATATCAGCCTTATCGGCATTGCCGGCCTGCTGCTGGTTATGGCGGATCATTTCCTGAGGGTGGTGTGACCATGGTCCGCCTTCCCATGGTACCGGAACTGCTCCGGCAGCTCTTCAAAAGACCGGCCACCAACGCGTTTCCGGCCCGCTACCTCCCACCCTCAGTCACAGAGTTCCTTGCCAGGGTTGCCAAAGGAGAGGCTGCCATCAACCCCCCTGTACCGGTGCCCCCGAGGTTCCGGGGAAAGATCTCCTATGACCGGGAGTCGTGCATCGGATGCCAGCTCTGCCTGAAGGTCTGCCCGGCGCATGCCATCGAATTTCTCCCGGCAACAAAGCGTATCCGCATCTCTGTCGCCCAGTGCGTCTTCTGCTCCCAGTGCAATGATATCTGCCCGAAGGATTGCCTGCACATGACTCCGGAGTTCCTGCTGGCATGCGAGGATCGGTTCGCGGAGAGCCAGATTGTGGAATGACCGGGGATATTCCTCATTTGAGATATTTTTTTTATCCGCCGGATTGGTCCACGGGCACAAATTACAACATTCCCGCCGGCACTGAGGGTTCTGGTGCACTGTACCGCTGGTTATTTTGATTCAAGGACAGGAATACGATCAAGTTCTCCTGACGAAAGCACCTGCAGCAGACGGTCCGCCCCCTCCCTGACCGGAAGTGAAATCTCTTCCCCGGTGCCCGCACGTTCCGGCTGGATACCGATAAGGAGGATCCTTCCGGCGGTATCTGAGAGAAAGTCAATGAGGAGGGAAAGGGGGAGCTGGTGGGTTCCCATACTTACATCCGCTATCCTGGATCTTGGAATAATCCGGTATTCTCCAGTGGAACGGCCCATATCAGCAGAGTCAACAAGTACCAGGCAAGATGGCCGGGTTTTCCGTACTATCCCGGTGAAGTTCTCCGGTGCGGTTCCACAGGCAAGGGAGATCCAGCCAGCCTTCCTGAACTGCTCAGATACATAGATACCAACGCCATCGTCCCCGTTTAACGGGTTGCCGATGCCAAGCAGGATGTTCGTTTCCATGGTCTGGAATCACGTCCTTGAATTATTTTTTAAGTCTTTGGACCGGCAGATGCCAGTACAAGCCGTTGCCAGGAAGACATATACCGGTTTACCTGAAGGAAATGTTTACAAAATGTTCAGTGAGAGAGGTCATAATGGTGTGGGGGATGTTGTTGGAGCAGTTTTGGGATATCTCCCGGGATCCTGCGCATCCGCGCTGATGATAGGTGGCGATAGAGAGAAGTTTGTGCCGGGAGGATCGAAGAGGGAGGAGCCGGCACCGGAAAGCAAACACCCCCCGGCGCAATAACTTTTTTTTACGCGAAGGTAAACGTCTCCGGCAGGAGCGTCTGCAGGTCGACGACCACCGCCTGAGCTGGCGTGGGGTTGACGTTCATCTGTTTCTGGAACGCAGTCTGGGACTGCCATGTGCCGGCATTGATGCCCAGCACCCCGCGGTAGGTCGTAATCCCCCGGATATGGACATGACCGGTGTGGAGGATCTCGGGGACCGGATCGATGATCATCCTGTCCAGTCTGCCTGGGGCAATGGGGGTTTTCCTGCCGTATGCAGGCGCAAGGTGACGGCGCTGGAGCATCTCCTCCATCATCTTTCCGCTCTTGTCATAACTGGCGCCGGGGATCAGCCCGATCATATCATCGATCGACCGCCCGTGGTACATCAGTATCCGGACCCCCTGCAGGTTGACCAGTGCCGGGTTCTCGACAAGGGTGCAGTTTTTTGGGAATTTTGTTGTGAACTGCTCCGGAATCACGGGCTGAGGCTCCGCCCCCCTCACCACATCATGGTTGCCCGGGGCAACGACGATCTGCATCCGTGAGGGGAGGTTGCGGAGCATCCCGGCAAAACAGTCGTACTGCTCGTAGATGTTCTTGATCTTCAGCTCCTGCTCCTGGCCGGGAAACACCCCGATACCATCGACAAGGTCACCGGCGATCAACAGGTACCCCGGGGGATCATCCTGCAGCCAGTCACTAAACCGGTTCCATTCCTTTTCAAGAAACGTGTTGCTGCCCACGTGCATATCGGAGATCAGCACCGCCCTCCCGGGAACATCACTTTTAAACGGGGTGTTGTCGATCCGGATGTCGGGGCGGAAGAGCTGATCGGCAAAGAAGAGTTTCCCGTCGTGCGACAGCTTCCCGCGAACGCCAATGGTCTCGTCATGGACGATCCGTTCCGCATCAGAAAATACCGGGCGATCTTTTCTGAAAAGAACAGAGATGGTGCCGGTGGGGTCTTCGAGATCGGCTATACGAGATCGGAAGAGCACACGTCTCAATCATGCCGATGACCGTGCACTCCTCCTGCCGGTACCGGGTGGAGCGGATAAGCCCCTCGATCGGCATTGCCCCGGTACGGCTCCGGATCATGCCGCCCAGCCGCTGGTACCGGTCCCGGAAATAGTGGAGGAAGTCGGCGGTCCCGTTCACACCCCCGGATGTCCCGGCACTCCCGCTGACAACATCAACCGACGGGGTTGTCAGGAACCGGGTCCCGTCGCGCAGCACACTTAAGCCCGGGATACATTTTGACGTGACAACAACGGTGCCCGGTGGGGCCTGCGCAATGATCTGCTCCACAAGGTTCAGGTTATCCTGCTCCTGGATGTACCGCACGACATCGGGGTGCACCTGGTGTTTTGCCTCAAGGAACCGGAGCGCGATCTGCTGCGCATCGAGCATGAATAATGTATTGCCGGCAGGATGGATATAGCATATCACAACGACATTTTTACGCCGGGGCATCAGGCCGGTTTTTTTAAGAAATCAATTTTTTTGCCCCTGCATCAGGATCAGGATGCGGGGGCTTGCCTCTGGTCCGGGTCATATCCGCATCGCTCCTGAGCTCACCACTCCGGTTGACGGAACGGTACGGTATATTAACCGTTACATCCAACAAAATGCAGGAGAATGGCAGGGGAGAGAGAGCAAACGGGCATTCGGGCACGTATCGGGCAGTTCAGGACGAGCGGGCACTGGGCAGTCTCGCTTGTCCGGGACATCCTGTGGCTCGTTGCCGTTGTCGGGGGGATCGCGCTCGCGCTGTACCTTATCTGCGGGACATGGCCGGCAGTCGTCACCATCGAATCGGAGAGCATGGTGCCCCACATGAACGTGGGCGATCTGGTGGTTGTCGTGCAGAAAGACCGGTACGGGGAATTCCGGACATGGGACGAGGGCAGGAGCACCAATACTACAAAATTCGGTGATTACGGCGATGTGATCATCTACCAGCCGAACGGCGCACCAAATCCTGTTATCCCCATCCCGTTCATCTCGTCGGGAGTTCACGCGATCATCCACCGTGCAATGACACAGGCAGATGCCGGCGCGCCGGTACCCACCTATATCAATCCTTACCGGGGACAGCATACCCCGCCCGGTTATCTCCCGCTGAGTGCCAGTACCATGACCATAGACGGGTATACCGTCCTGTATACCGGCACCTTCAAGGCAACCGAAAAAATTGTGCTCGGGAAAAAGGATTTGTACCTCCAGACTCCCGACGGGCGATACGTCCTGCCCGCCGATCTCATACTGCCCGGTGCGGGATATGTGTGGGCGCATGGCGAACCGTCCGTGCACGACGGGTATATTACGAAGGGGGACAACAATATCGCAAGTGACCAGGGCAGCACCATAAACGGGCTCGGGACGCTCGAACCCGTAAAAGAGGAGTGGGTCATTGGAAAAGCGCTCTTTGCTGTCCCGCTGGTCGGGTATCTTCCCCTCCATATTGTCGAAGTGACCCTCGTCATCCTTGTTCTGCTTGCACTGCACGAACTCTACCTCCGGTCAAAGGAGGAAAAAGCACAGGGACCCCTCAAGAAGGCCGGTAAGAAAAGGCGATGACCGGGAGGGCACTCCGGCAAACAGGGGAGATCCCCGCAACATTCCGATAATTTTTTAAAAAAATCAGAGCAGTTCCAGCGCCTGCTTGCCGGTCATCCCGGTCCGGATGCCGCGCCCCATTGCCGAGCGGTTCGCTTCCTTTACGATCCCTTTCAGGATATCATCGGTATCAACAATCGACGGGCCGATTGCCGGTCTCACCTTTGCTGCGGGGTAGCTGAACGAATCGAGTGCCGCGACGTCAAATGCCCCGCATCCCACCATGCCGACATCTGTTTTGATGGCGACAAGATTTGCGGGACCAAGGGGGATGACAAAACCATCAGCCTCTTTTTTTACGAGTTTGATTTTATGCTGCTCCATACCAACCTCTTTAGCAGAAGTGAGCGGTACGGAAATAATAACGTATGGAACATAATTGCGCTGGATTTATGGTGCCGGGTGCGCTATACTGCGGAAAGCAGGGTGTGAAGGGTTTATGGTTCAGCTCAAAGAACTTCTGGAGGATGTCGCGGCGGGTCACCGCCTGACTTCACGCGACGCACTCCTGCTGTTTGGGATCCGGGGCCGGGATGTCTGGGATGTGGCAGCAGCTGCAGACGCTTTGCGGCAGGAGAAGGCTGGAGATGCGGTGACCTATGTCCGGAACCAGAACATCAATGTCACCAACCTCTGCGTCAATGCCTGCGGGTTCTGCGGGTTCTCGAAAAAACCCGGCGATGAAGGCATCTATGTTCATGACCGCACGGCAATTGTAAAAAAAGCAACGCTCGCACACAAAAGAGGCGTCACGGAGATCTGCACGGTGAGCGGGCTGCACCCGGATTTTACCGCGCAGTCCTATTGTGATACGTACCGGTGGATCCGCGAGGCGGCGCCGGGCGTCCACATCCACGCGAGCAACCCGATGGAGGTCGCCTATGCGGCAAAAAAGAGCAGGATCTCCACGGAGGACGTGCTCGTCCGGATGCGGGATGCCGGGCTGGGATCGATGTGCGGGACGGCAGCGGAGATCCTTGTCGACCGGGTGCGCAGGAAGATCTGCCCCCAGAAGATCAGCACGAAAGAATGGGTGCGGATCATCAAAGAGGCGCATAACCTCGGTATCCCCACGACTGCGACCATCATGTACGGGCATGGCGAAACAGATTCCGACCGGGTCAAACACCTCGCCATCCTGCGCGAGATCCAGGACGATACCGATGGTTTTACCGAGTTTGTCCCCCTCTCGTTTATCCACATGAACACCCCGCTCTACCGTCAAGGGCTTGCCTGTGCCGGGGCAACGGGCAGGGAAGACCTGCTCATGGTTGCGGTTTCGCGCCTGTTTTTAGACAACTTCAAAAATATCCAGGTCTCGTGGGTGAAGGAAGGCGTCAAGCTCGCACAGCTCGGGCTGCTTGCCGGGGCAAACGATCTCGGCGGCACGATGTTTGAGGAGAGCATCTCGAAAGGTGCCGGGGCCACAAACACCGATTACCTTGACCCGGAAGAGATGCGGCGGATCGCCGGGGATATTGGGCGGACGCTTGTACG
Source organism: Methanoregula sp. (assembly GCA_026394635.1). GTDB lineage: Archaea > Halobacteriota > Methanomicrobia > Methanomicrobiales > Methanospirillaceae > MVRE01. The sequence goes on from JAPKXV010000298.1 coordinate 6,831, forward strand.
GCGCAGCACGCTCTATGAGTTGTTTCCCTGATCTTATTTTAAAAGAAGAAAAATAAAAATTCCGTGTGCTGAATTATCGGGCAGGTTTCCCCCTCTTCTGGAATTGTTCTTCTTCTACCAGATAATTAATCACATTCTCCGAGATATCTGCGGAATACTCCCCGGCTCTCCTCACACTCTCCGTGATGTGGCCGAGCGCGATGGCATCAGATGTTTCCTGCTGGAGCACGAGGTTGCTGATCTCCTCACAGAGGGTTTCGAGCACCCGGAGGGACTCGATATTCTGATGTGATTTTTTCATGTCGTTGTTAAAAAATGAAACGATGCTCTGGTTAAAAATGCCCATTGATATCTCGCTTGCTTTTGCAATCCTAATCAGGATTGTGGGATTAACCTCTTTATCAAAGAGGGCTTGTGCAGTATCCGAAATCCGCTCTGCATGATCGCCAATCCGTTCAATAATCCGGCTGATCACATAGTAATGCACCGCCCTGCCCGGCGATATTGCCATTTTTTTTGAGAGTGTGACATTGGTGAGGATCATATTCGTCTGGCGGGCAATCAGCCAGTGAAGGCGATCAACGTCATTATCCCGTGCGGCAATATCTTCCCGCAGTTTGGGGTTGAGGTTTTTCACTACGGCAACCGCATCCTCATGCATCGCCTTTACAATAACAAACATGCGTTTTATTGTGTTCTCAAATGGCATCTCCGCCGGGTTGAGAAGGTCTTTTATGGTTATCATCATATCGTTCTCTTCGATCACTTCCTGCCCGATGGTCATCTGGGTAAATTCACGGACTACGGTCCGTACGAACGGTGGGAACCGTTCCTTTGATCGGATCACGATGGTAGTGAACCCGGTAATGTACGCCCCGATCAGCAACCGGAACAGGTAGGTCGGCTCAGATATACCGGCAAGATCGAATTCCTTGATCCGCTGCACGGATTCCTGGGTGATGGCCGTGGTTACCAGAAGCGTCCCGTCGGGTTCTATCTCAATTCCCAGGGGATCGTTCTTTTTGATTTTCTGTGCATCTATCCATGCCTTGGGCAGTGTCACCACGTACGATGAGCCGCCGGTAAACTGGACTCTCCTGATTTCCATTGCAATCACTCTCTTTGCAGGATCCTCTATGTCTCTATTTCTCAACCGTTTATGTATATATAACTATATTCTTTGTCGAAAAAGGGTATATCCCCACAAGGGAATTCCCTGACTGAACACCATGAACAAACGAACACATTCCCGTCTTTTCGTGACGATCGGCCTCGTCATCCTGCTCGTTGGAGCAATGGCGGTGGCAGGCTGCACGGACCGTGAGAAGAAAACCATTGCGATAACACCTGTTCCTACACCTGTTGTCCTCGCGACATCCCCGGCCACCTGCGGCACAACCGTCAGCCGCGGCCCCCGCAACGGCTGCTCCTGCTGCCTCCGGTCCAAAAGGGACGCTCAAGGTCAGCGGTTCGACAACGGTTTTGCCTATTGCACAGAAAGCTGCTGATGCCTACATGGCCACCCACCCGAATGCCGATATCCAGATAACCGGTGGTGGATCCGGAGTTGGCGTCCAGCAGATCGGCGAAAAATCTGTTGACATCGGTATGTCCTCCCGGGAGCTGAGTGCAACTGAGATAACCAAGTACCCCCAGCTCTTCAGGACCGTTGTCGCAAAAGACGGGATCGCAATCATTGTCAACCCGGCAAATGAGATCAAGGTCATTTCAGCCCAAAATGCTGCAGATATCTATACCGGTAAGATTACCAAGTGGTCGGAGGTCTTTGGAGGTAATGTTCCCAATACCAATAACATCATCGTGGTCGTTGGCCGTGACAGTGCATCCGGAACCCGTACGTTCTTTGATACAGACCCGACCGGCATCCTCCACGGTGCAGCACCGACCAAGTCCATGCTCGAGAAGAACTCCAACGGGGCAGTCACCCAGACCATTGCCCAGACTCCGGGTGCAATTGGCTATGTTTCCATCGGGTTTGTCGACAAGAGTGTAAAAGCCCTCCCCATCTGGTGGAACGATCCCAACAAGGCAGTCTCTCCGACCAAGGAAAATGTGCTTGACAAGAGCTACCCGATCAACCGTGAACTTTTCATGTTCACCAATGGCCAGCCCACCGGGCTTGCAAAGGACTACCTTGACTTCATCCTGGGTCCGGACGGCCAGAAGATTGTCGATGAAGAAGGGTACGTATCCCTCCCATGAGATGTGTGACCGGATAATTCAGGACCATTTTTTCTTG
>JAPKXV010000290.1 GCA_026394635.1 Methanoregula sp.
ACCTCGTAGCTGCCCGAGGCATCCGTGAGGGTTACCGTCCTGCCTGCCTCGATCTCTGTTTTGAGACCTGTGCCATCTGCCGCTTCGATCAGCGCCTTGACCTTGGGGGAGTTCTTGCCAAAGCCGGGCCCGAGTGCCTTCATCACCGGCGCTGCCTGCCAGCGGATCCGGTCCCACATGCCCGTGACAACGGTGACCTTCCGTGCGTTGGCCCGGTCCATGCAGACCGGGTTCAGGCGGTTGACTGCAGCTGCCACCTGTTCCGAACTTGTTACCACGACCACTTCTGCCACCGGCCAGCGGAGCTTGCGTTTTCCCGCCTGCCGGGCGTTCTGCACTGCATCATCGAACGAGCGGACGGCTTCCATCGCCGCCTCAAGTTCCGCGTCAACGAGGCTTGTATCGCCGGCAAACCAGTCAAGCATGTGCACGCTCGCAGGGTCCTGTGGGCACCTGAGGTTTTTGTAGATCTCTTCAGAAAGGTGCGGGGCAAACGGTGCAAGGAGCCCCATGAGCCGGCGCATGACATAGTAGATCGTCTCGTAGGCAAAGACCTTGCTCTCCGATTCGCCTTCGAGCCACATGCTGGGGCGGACGAGCTGGACGTACCAGCGCGACAGGTCTTCAAGGATAAAGACCGTAAGCGCCCGGGTCGCCCGGTGAAGCTGGCACCCTTTCATCTCGGATTCGACCTGCACGGCAAGGGAGTTTACCCGCGAGATGATCCACCGGTCTTCGTCGGGCATTTTCCCGATATGGGTTTTGATGAACGCATCGTCCCACACGCCGGCTTTGGCCTTTGGCTCAAATGCATCAAGGATCATGTACGGGAGCGGGAACCGGTACACGTTCCAGAGGATGTTTGCGGCACGGTTGATGGTCGAGACGCCCTCCCAGTTGAACTTGAGGTCATCCCACGGCGCCGATGATGAGAGCACGTAGAGCCGGAGCACGTCCACCCCGACCTTTGCGATGACCTCTTCGGGCGTCACCACGTTCCCGAGGCTCTTGGACATCTTCTTGCCCTCGGCATCCAGCGCAAACCCGTGCATGAGCACGCTCTTGTACGGTGCTTTACCGAACGCGACCGTGCTGGCGCCGAGCTGCGAGTAGAACCAGCCCCGTGTCTGGTCCTGACCCTCGGTGATGAACTCTGCCGGCCAGAGCTTTTCGAACTGCTCCCTATTCCCCGGGTACCCGAGGGTGGCCCACGAAGCGACCGCGGAATCGAACCAGACATCGAAGATGTCCTCGACACGCTTCATGGTCCCCCCGCAGGTGCACGGCACGGTCACGCTGTCCACGTACGGCCGGTGCGGGTCTTTGAGGGGTGTGCCGCTCGCCTCTTCGAGTTCGCGGATCGTGCCCATGACCCGGTACCTGTCGCATTTCCCGCATACCCAGACGGGTATCGGGATGCCCCAGTACCGCTGCCGGGAGATGCACCAGTCCCGGGCTTCCTTGATCCAGTCGTAGAACCGTGCGCTGCCCGCCCAATCAGGGTACCACGTGACCTTCGCGACTTCGGCAAGCATCTTGTCGCGCATATCCGCAGCCTTGATGAACCACTGGGAGGTCGCCCGGAAGATGATCGGGGTCTTGCACCGCCAGCAGTGCCCGTACCGGTGGACGACGGACGCCTTTGCCATCAGCCGGTCCCCGAGTGCCGCGAGCACATATGCATCCGCGTCCTTGACAAATTTCCCGGCAAACCTGCCCGCCTCGTCCGTGAAACGGCCTGCACCGTCTACCGGGCAGACAATGGCGAGACCTTCCTTTGTGCCCAGCACAAAGTCGTCCCACCCGTGCCCGGGGGCGATATGCACCATGCCGGTGTTCTCCATGGCAACAAAGTCTGCGGCCACGACCCGGTGCTGGATCTCCTTCTGGAGAGGCACGAAATCCGCAAGCGGGGACTCATACTCCTGCCCGATGAGTGCAGTGCCCGGCTGTGTGTCAATCACGCTGTAATCCTTGTACCGTGCTTTTTTGAGCACGCTCTCCACGAGGTCGTCAGCGATCCAGAGGATCTCCTCGTTGCCGTCCTTGACAGCCTTTACTTTAGCGTAGATGAAGTCCTTTGCAACCGCTACCGCGACGTTTGCCGGGAGCGTCCACGGTGTCGTCGTCCAGATGACGAGGCACTCGTTTGCTTTTCCGGCGAGGGGGAACTTGACAAAGATCGAGGGGTCGGTCTCGTCCCAGTACTCCACTTCGGCGTCCGCGATCGCCGTCTCGCACCGGGGGCACCAGTTCACGACCCGGTGCCCGCGTTCGAGCATCCCTTTTGCATCGGCACGGGCAAGCGTCCACCATGCCGCCTCGATATATTCGGGCTTTACGGTCTGGTAGGCATTTTCAAAGTCGAGCCATACGCCAAGGTTCTCGAACTGTGCGTCCATGAGCAGCTTGTTCTTGACCGCGAACTCCCGGCATTTCTCGATGAACGGCTGGATGCCGAACGTCTCGATATCCTTTTTTGATTTGAAGCCCAGCGCCTGCTCCACCTTGACTTCGATGGGCAGCCCGTGCATGTCATAGCCCGCACGGTCGATTACGTCGCGCCCGTTCATCCGGTAGTAGCGGAGGACGCTGTCTTTTATGATCTTGTTCCATGCAGTGCCGAGGTGGATTTGACCGGTGGTATAGGGTGGGCCATCGACAAAGAAGAAGGGCCTGCCGTGCCGGTGCAGGTCTTTTACTTTTTTGTAGGTATCCTGGGTGCGCCAGTATTCCCGCACTTCCTGTTCGATGTTTTTTAAGTCAAAGTTCGCTGCGACTTCCTTCACGTTGCCCCTCACAAATCACGGACGTGCATGCCCATGCGTGTTTTAAAATGTTGGTGTCATTAGAAAAAGTAATTATCGTGAATGGATCGGGCAGTTCTTTATGCATCCCGTTTGATGCACTAGTATGCAGATCGCAGTGATCGGCGCCGCTGACTGCACGCCGGAGGAGTACGCCGCGGCGCAGGAGGTGGGCCGTCTTGTTGCCACAAACCACGGGACCATCATCTGCGGCGGGATGGGCGGTGTGATGGAGGCGGCGTGCAAAGGGGCAAAGGAGCAGGGCGGGACAACGGTAGGTATCCTCCCTGACATGGGAGATGGCAACACCCACCTCGATATCCGCATACGAACCGGGATGGGGTACTCGCGCAACGTGGTGCTGGTGCAGTCCGCCGATGCGGTGATCGCTGTCGGTGGGAAGTACGGGACGCTCTCCGAGATCGCGGTTGCACTGAAATTAAAAAAACCGGTTTTCGGCTGCAACACATGGGACATTGACGGGGTAGTCAGATGTGCGACCCCTTCTGATGCAGTTGTCAGGGCAATTCGCGCCGGACACCCGTCTCCGTAGTATCGTAACCCCCCAGCCGGCCAAGGATCTCCTTGAAGGCAGGTGATGCAATCGCAGCGCAGAGAGCCGCCACCCGCGGGTCGTCCATGTGGGACTTCCGGATCGCAAGCTCGTACCGCTCCTGTGCCACGGGGACAAAGGAGAGCCCGAGCGCTTTTGCTGCGGAATAAACGCACATCCCCGCGTCCGCCTCACCTGATTTTACTGCAAGTGCGACGGCGATGTGGGTTGTTGTCTCGCGCTCGTATCCCCGGATAGATGACAGGTCAATACCGGCTTTTTTGAGTTCAAAGTCCAGCAGCATCCGGGTGCCCGAACCACCCTGACGGTTGATGAAGGTGTGGCCGGGAAGTTCGTTGAATGCGATACCATCCCGCGAGACGATCCCCTGCTGCCGTCCCGCGACACAGAGCAGGACAAGTTCCTCGCCCGGCAGGTATCGCTTCAGGTACTCCGTGTTGTAGCTCCCGTCGGGTGCGAGCAGGTGCATGGGAGCCGCATGGCACTGGTCTTTTTTTAACGCGAAGATGCCCCCCATGCTGCCGGCATGCGTGGAGTGGAGGTCGATTCCCGCAGTACGCAGCAGGTCAGCGAGATGATCGATGACCGGGTCGTGGCTCCCGGTAACAAGGAGTGCCTGCTTTGCCTCGCCTCTTTCCACCATGAGCCGGGCCGGAACAGATTCGCCCTCCTCCCACCCCTCGACATCTGCCGGTACTTTGAGGTATGCGTTTGCCCGTACTGCACTCATCTGAACGCCGGCGCCGCGGGACTGCGGTGAGACCACCCAGCGGTTGCCGACCCTGCCGAGCGCTGCAAGGACGAACTCATCGGAGCCGATATCCTTGTGGATGGTGGATGTGATCTGCGCCTCAACCGTGTCGGGTTCCGGCACAAAAAGCCCGTATTGCGCAAGAAGCGGTAGCGCAATTTCCCGTATAACCGTGAGTGCCGAGAGCGGGTAGCCCGGCATCCCGATCACCGGTTTGCCGTTGATCCTGCCGATGATCGCCGGCTTTCCGGGCTTGATTGCGATCCCGTGCACGAGTACCTCGCCGAGACCCGCAACCACTTCCGCCGTGTAGTCCCGTGTACCTGCGGAAGAGCCTGCCGAGATGATCACGATATCGTTTTCTGTGACTGCTTTTTTTACTGCATCACGGATGAGTGAGGGGTCATCCTTCACCATGGGGTAGCGTACGCAGGTCGCACCCGGATCCGAGAGCATTGCGGCTGCCATTCCCGTGTTGCTCTCTACCACTTGTCCCGGCGCCGGGGGGGATCCGTGGACGACCAGCTCGCTCCCTGTTGGGATGAGCCCGATTTTTACCGAAATAACATCCAGTTCTGTTATCCCGTACGCTGCAAGTGCCCCGAGCTCGTGCGGGCGGATCCGGTGCCGGGAGGGAAGGACCATCTCCGATTCCGCAATATCCTCTCCCGCGGGCCGGACGTGCTGCCACGGTGCAGCCGACTTCCGGATGGTGAACCGGTTGCCATCGACCCACACGTCTTCGATCATGATCACCGCATCGAATTCAGCCGGCACGACATTGCCGGTGTTCACCCGCATCGCACGCGGGAGGGTAACCGGGTGCTGCTCGGCTGCTCCTTTTGTTTCGGGGCTTACCACGGCAATCCCGTCCATTGCCGCGAGATGGATCTCGGGAACGGAGTACCGTGCAAATATCGGGGCAGCGGTGATCCGGCCGGCAGACCTTTCCAGAGGCACACGCTCCGTTGAAGGTGTGCAGGCAAATTCACGCGTGAGTAGCGTGTGCACATCGTCAAGAGAGGTCACCTTCAGGTACCGCTTCACCACAGCCACACCTCCACCGGTTCCCCCGCTTCGAGCCCCTCGCTCT
>JAPKXV010000421.1 GCA_026394635.1 Methanoregula sp.
GTCGTCTCATTTCAGTCGTGCCATTGAGATGGTACAGGCCAATCGTTCCAAAATTTGAAACTCCCATTGGAAAATCCGGTAACCTATAAGGTGCTGCACTTTCTTGTAGTCTGCATGGATGTGACAGCCAGCAGGAGGGGGAACATGGTTGAAACCATGCATGCATCCTCATGCCGCCCCGTATGGGTTATCAACAGGGTTCCTGACAAGGGAGTCGTTGAGGGGCGGTTGCGGTCATACCTTTTACGGGACAGGACCGGGATCCGGCGCGAAGTGCTCAGGCTTTTTGTTACAACCCGATCACTCACGATCGCCGAATTATTCGAAAAACTCAAAAAGCAGTTTCTAGTGACATTCCAGGCGATTGCTTCGATGGTGGGCACCATTGCCTCCCGGATTGGTATCCTGTGTGCAACAAAAACTTCCGACGGAGTACGCACCTACGGGCTCAAAGAAAAATACGTTGGCATCGTGATCGGGATTGTCGGGGTCGGTTAAACCCACCCTCATGTCCACCGGGTTGACCAGATCCGCCTCACGGTGGATCCAGCCGTCTTATTTTTTGTTGTGCCATTGAAGACGTGAGGGCAAATCCTTCCAAAATTTGACACAAGAATCGGAAATTCCGGGAATGTATATCAGCACACGGAATAACGTAGTTGCGGGCAAAAATAGCCCAAACCATAAAGGAGGAAAAGAACATGGTTGAGAAAATGAATGCATCCTCGAGCTTAGTCGAGGTTATTGACCGAATCCTGGACAAGGGAGTTGTAGTGGACGCATGGGTCAGGGTCTCACTCGTCGGTATTGAGATACTGGCTCTCACTCGTCGGTATTGAGATACTGGCCATCGAAGCCCGCGTCGTAATCGCTTCCGTTGAGACATTCCTGAAGTATGCAGAGGCCGTCGGTCTTACGGAACATGCAGAGATTGCAGCGTAAGTACGTCGAAGAGAACAATCCCGGGATAATGGTATCACTCCATTATTCCATTATTCAAAAAAATTAAAATAAAACATGCACTGCGCCAGTAAAATCCGCCATTAAAATCATAAAATACAAACAAAAAATAAGGAAATCAGAACTGAATGCACGTCCCTCGCGTGAAAATCCGATAATATTATCACTTTTACTATTTTTGGCTCTGTAGAAATCCGTGATATCACATCATTACCAGAGATCCATGATAAACCGGTTTTCGACAGATATCACAAGGGGGGCTGCCGCAGTGGCGGGGGTGAAGCCCCCAAGAACGTTATGAAAAACGATGATTTCTACAGAGCCCTATTTTTCGTATCTTTTATCCGGATAGAACCGGGTTTTGTACCGCTGATGGGCCCACTCCATGATTGCGGTGACAGGTGTACGGTAAGCGGGGCGGCAAGGGTGGCCGCTGATGGGGTAAACGAATCAAAAAAAGACCTTGCGGGATCTTTAGTATTAAGGTCCTGCATGTACACTAAACAACAGTATCTGAAATGGTTCCGGATGTATCCCTGCCGTATGATATCCTCAGACCGGTGATTCGAACCACCCCCTTTTATTCCCAGCCGGCGTTTCCCTCTCGGGAACAGGGAATGTCAATAACCCGGCGCCTGGTTGTGGCAGTGCCCCGTCACAACAGGGGGAGACCGGTCCGGCTTTTTTGTCCATCAATGAGCAGGTTTGCTATTGTCATTTTTTGAAACATAAAATGGAAATTCCGGGCATGTATTTATCACAGCGATTCAGAATGGAGTGTGTCGGATAAACGACAGATGAAAGGTGGGAGCCTATGTCAATAGCAGATGGAATGAAGGATATTGTAGACAACATTGAACATTCGAGGACAGAAAGGATCGCCGACGTCGGAGAAATCCGGTCCGGCACGCAGAATATGATACATTCGTTCACTAAAGAACGAAAGCACAACGCGGCCGATATGCGCCGGACGTTAAGGAAAGGAAGAAAGGCACTGGGGCGCGAAACCCAGGATATGCTGGGCGGTATTCACGGGACCCGGATGGCATTGGCCCGCGAAATCCAGGATATGCTGGGGGGGTTCTCCGCAAACCGGATGGCAATGGCTAAAGATACCCGGGACACCCTCGAAGATTTTACTGCCAGGCTGAAGAAGGATGTGGCAGAAATCCGGCTTGACGCCGTCAACATGGTCCATGAGATTGCCGATGAGCGGGTTGCCCGGAACATCGAGCTGACCCTCATGCTTGCCGATTTTAAAAAGCAGCGTATTCCCTTCCAGGAAGACTTATCTGAAGCACACGGGATATGGCAGAGCCATATGGGAAATGAGCATCCGTATGCCAGACCCGGATTAAAAACCGTACACAAGGCAACAAAAGCACCCAGAAAAGAGAGCGAGAAACCTAAACAATCCACGGATCACGGTCTCAAAGAAAAAGTCCTCAAGGTAATCAACAACTCACCAAAGGGGATCACACTTACAAAAGCCGGCAAAAAGATCGGCGTCGAATGGAGGACCTTAATCCGTCCCGCAAAGGATCTCCTCAAAGTCGGGGACGTCCGGAAAAAGGATACGCATTACTTCCCGACCTAAGAAAAACGCCAATGAGACCTCTGGTCACAGGGCGTATGTATGAAAATCCTCAAAAGGATTTTCATGCCAAATATACGGCATCATAAAAAACAGCATTTGCCGGAACGGGTATAGGCGTTTTGGGCCCTGCCGGTGAGCAGGGCAGATAATTTCAGGATAGCAAAAGGACAGCAGAATATGGAGCTTGTAACAGTCATCAATCCACTGCCCCAGGAGGGGTTTGTGGAATCGGAGTACGTTAAAAACATCACCGAACGGGGAGTGCGGTACCTTAACAAAGGGTTTCCCATACATCTTTGCGGACCGACCGGGTGCGGCAAGACGACCCTTGCCCTGCATATTGCCTACCTTCGCGGAAGGCCGGTCGTCCTCATCAACGGCGATGAGGAGTTCACCACCTCCTCCCTTGTCGGGGGGGAATATGGCTATCGCAAGAAAAAAGTGATAGACCGGTTCGTCTCCCGGGTCTACAAATCTGATGAATCAATGTCAAAGATCTGGATGGACGACCGGCTTACCACGGCATGCAAGAACGGCTTCACCCTGATTTACAACGAGTTC
>JAPKXV010000097.1 GCA_026394635.1 Methanoregula sp.
AATATTATCAAAATAAAAAATAACAATCTACTGAAAAAGTTAAGATCCTTTTGTATTCGCCGCTCTAAAATTGACCCCCCAAGCCGTTTTAAATTTGACCCCCCTTACCCATTAGAAAGATATCCTGTGTTATAAAGATTGTTCTAGTCGGTTCCTTCTGAAACTCTTCCCATTCATATTCAGGATCAGTGCCTGATGGGTTACTCTGTCAAGGATCGCTGCCGTCAGTGTTTTATCATGAAACACTCTCACCCAATCTGAGAACGCCAGATTCGACGTGATGATCGTGCTCATCATCTCGTATCGGGTTGCAAGCAACTGAAAGAGCAGTTCTGCGCCGACAAGGTCAAATGTGACATAGCCAAGTTCATCGATGATAAGCAAATCGATCTTTTTGAACTGGCGGAGATAAAGTGAAAGCCGATTCAGGCTTCGTGCTTCAACCATTTCGTTGATCAGAGCAGCGGCAGTACGAAATGAAACCCGATAGTTTTGTTCACATGCAAGAACGCCGGTAGCAATTGCCACATGTGTCTTCCCGGTCCCTGAATTCCCGATCAAAATGATGTTTCTGTGTTCTTTCAGAAACGTGAGGGACTTCAGTACGGGAATAGCCTCTCTTCCATCTTGCGGAAGGAGATTTGTGTCCAGATCTTCGAACCGTTTCTTCGTTGGGAACCCTGCTATGCGGAGTGCCCTCATCTGTCGTTTGATCTGTCGTTTATCAAGTTCCGTCTGGAGCGCCATTGCTATATGGTTCTCCAGTTCATGGTTGTCTGGCTGGTATTCCCGAATATACTCATAGACACCGTTGATCCGCAATTGTTTGCAGAGATCTGCAAGAAGCATCGTCATATCTCACGCCACCATCAGAATGTCGTAGTATGTGAGATCAGGTTCCGTAACAGCAAATTCAGCAGGTGCCTCGAACGGTTCTGCAGGAGGTTCCATTGTCTGTTGTATAAAGAAGCGGATCGTGTTATAATCGGGGTGGAGATTACACTCTTTGAGACGTTTTAAGGCGTCACAGAGACTTTCAACCGATGTTTCTCTCACCAGATCCAGAATCGTCAGGAAGTCTTTGGGATTATCGGCGTAATACCGGTTGAATAGATCCTGAATCTGCTCATCGACCTGTGTCAACACTTTTGAATATTTCAGGGCTCCTGGTTTCTTCTGGAATGTTCTGATGTAATGCATGATATCCATCGAATACTGGTCTTTCCCGGATAGCCGGCGATGGGTCGCAATAACGTCATCTCCATCCAGAAGTATAAGATGGCTGACCGTCTTCTTGTAACTTATACGCCGTGTGCAATAGGTTTCAGGAACAGAATAATGGTTTGCGTCACATTTCACCAGCGAATATTTGGATATGACTGCTTGATTCAATTCGTAGTTCGAATACTCAAGGGTCGGCAGGGGACGCATATCGGGACGCTCTTTCACAAGACCCTCATTGGGAACATCCGGACGGCGGTATACTGGATGAGAGTTGATCTCAAAAAGACACTTTTTAAGCCATTCTTCAGCCTCTTCGAATGAGTCGAACTCACTTCGCTCACCAAAAGCGAGTCGCCGGATATAGCCGACACTCTCTTCATCGGTCCCCTTCTCTTGAGGTGATGCAACATTGCATGCGCATGCTTCATAACCAAAATAGAGCGAGAACTCCAGAAAGGTGTCATGAAACTTCTGTTTCCGGGAGTCATACACGGTACTCATCCGATCATAGAAGATTGTCTCTGGAACTGCCTGAATCTCGTTGAAAAACTCGACATGGGCATCTATCACTTCATATCGTGTCTCACGATAGTAGAGCCGGGCAAACCGATACAGGGAGAAGGGTAAAACAAAGACCGCGAGTGAGTATTTCCTGCAGATACCTTTGATACGGAGAAACACCGCACCCCAGTCAAACTCTGCCCGAATACCTTTTTGATGCTCCTGAAGAATGCTAATCTCGCGTAGAGTGTGATGGTCGTTCCACCAGATCACTTCTTCTTTGACGGTTGTGTAACCGATTGTTTCCCCATTCTTGATGAGAATCTCCCAGATTCGCTTGGCTGTGATCCGCTGTTTCGTTCTGTTCTGTAAACTTGATTCGAGATACTGGTGTATTTTCTCTCGAATCGTGTCGGTAAGGATGTGCCTGGTCCGTTGGATGTTCCGATCCGTTGGAAGGATCTTTTCAGTCTTACCTTTATGGACGTCATCGACTCGATGAACATATTTCCTGACCGTGTTTCTGGATATCCGTAGTTCCTTCGCCACTCGCTTGTACGATTTATACAATTCGTACAGGCTAACAATTCGTTCTATGTCTGGCATTTGTTTCACCACATATCGCCCCTCAATTGAATTGTTGGAGGGGCGCTGTTTTGAACTGGGGGGGGTCAAAAACAAAACGGCTTTCTTTATAAAGGGGGGGTCAAAATGAAAGCGGCGAAAACATCATACGGTGATATTGGTCAGACATGGATAATGTTTCATTCACTAGAGAAACAGAAAAAGCGCGAAGAAAAGTTCACAAAGAAGGTCAAAAGTCGTCGAGTTAAAGATCAGGCTGCCCTGAATTGACACCATAACCTGTTTTTCGATAAGAACTGTTTTATTCATCACCAGACTTATGATTCACTGGGAGTGAATAATGGTCATCTCAACTTCAGATAATTTACGAGCATTGTTTGAAAACCTGAAATCTCTTGGTTTTTTTGGGAGATT
>JAPKXV010000247.1:0-3877 GCA_026394635.1 Methanoregula sp.
TCCGCAATTCCATAAGGGATTGGAGAAGAGAAAAAGAAGTCATCAATTAATTTGAAAATCCCGGGGTTTTTCCCGATCAGGTGGATGTTGTATGAGGCGCTGGTGGTTTGTACGTGTACTGCATCACCATCATCACGATAAGCGAGAGCGGCAGTGCGATCACAATCGTGTCTATAACCGCTCAGGGCTGCCCGAGAAGGGTGGGTTTTCCGAAGATCATCTGGCAGCGCCCGAGCGGTTTTGATTCTGCTGCATGGACAAATGCCGTTCATGCAAACCAAAAACCCATTACATCCCCCCCGCAATGCTAATGTACAGATGGCATCGGCATTTGCGTTGCTCCACGAATCGCTCCAGACTGTTCTCTCACAGCGGCTTGGATGGACAGAGATGCGGGAGGTGCAGGAGCGGGCATACCGTGCCATAGCAAAGGGCAGCGATGTGCTCATCATCGCCCCGACAGCCGGGGGCAAGTCGGAAGCTGCCCTGATTCCTGTTATCGATGACCTGTTAAAAGAAGGGCGGCCCGGTATCGCCTGCCTGTATATCTCGCCGTTAAAAGCGCTCATCAATGACCAGGAGGAGCGGTTTTTAACCTTCTGTACTCCGACAGGACTTGCCGTGATGAAATGGCACGGCGATGTCCCGAAAGGTGACCGTGCATGGAAGGAGGGGGAAAAGCCGCATATCCTGATGATCACCCCGGAATCCCTTGAAGTTCTCCTCCATGAACCCAAGCTCGCGGGGGCACTCAAAAACCTCCGTGCGGTAATCATCGACGAGCTGCACGCATTTGTAGAAGCAGAACGCGGGGTGCATTTAAAGACCCTGCTGTACCGGATCGACCGTATCGCACAGCGCAATGTCCAACGGATCGGTCTTTCCGCGACCGTTGGGAACCCCGGGGAAATCCTCGGTTGGCTTTCTGACCACCGGCATGGCGAGGAGGTGGTCTCAGTACCGGCCGCGGCAAAGGAGAAGCGCTTCTCGTTTGTAATTGAAGCAGAGGAAAAGGACCGGATTGATGCAGTGGTCCGTATCGTTGCCGGTAAAAAAGCGCTCGTCTTTGTGAACAGCCGGCGCGATGCCGAGAATGTGATGAATGCCGTCTCTCCACGGATGGAGAACGTTTACATCCACCACTCTTCGCTTTCGTTGGATGTACGAAAAGAAGCTGAAGGTGCGTTCTCGAGGTCGGGCGGTGCCTGTATCATCTGCACGAGCACCCTTGAACTGGGGATCGATATCGGCGACCTTGATGTGGTCGTCCAGCTGGGCCCCCCAAATTCGGTATCATCGTTTCTGCAGCGGATGGGCCGGAGTGGAAGACGCGGAAAATCAGCGTACGTAGCATGGGTACTGCGTGACGCCTGCGAACTGCTCTGCAGCGTTGCCATTATCGAAAGCGCCATGCGGCAGGCAGTCGAACCGCTCCACCCGCAGAAACGCCCGTATAACGTGCTTGTCCAGCAGATGTTTTTGTTCGTCCACCGTATCCGGCGGACAACACGACGGCAGCTCGAACGCACCCTGCGCTCGCTTCCTCCGTTTTCCGGCATATCATCTGCGATGATCGGACAGGTGATCCACCACGCGATCGGGCAGGGGTACCTGATGACTGATGGCGATATGCTGATGCTGGGGGAACAGGCTGAACGGACATTCGGGAACTCGAACTGGAAGGATTTATACTCGGTGATCACGGGTGGCGGGGAATTCCGTGCAGTCACACCGGAGGGGGAAGTGATCGGCAAGCTGGATGCACGGTTCGTCTCGAGCAAGTCGGGAGGCGAGTTCTCGTTAGGCGGCAAAGTCTGGTCGATGGTGAAGTGTGATGAGGGGCACAACCTTGTGGTTGTCGTGCCCGGCACCGAACAGACATCCCGGGCGTTCTGGACTGGCGGGGGTCAGGCCGGCTTCTCACCTCTTGTCTGCGCTTCAATCCAGGAGATCCTCTCGCGGGGAAGAACGAAGCTCCCGCTGCTCTCCCGCGAGCAGGACATTCTCGATAAGCGGATCCGGCGCACGCCTTGGGGTATCCCCGCGACAGGGCTTTGTATCTGGGAGCGCCGGTCCGGTAACCGTGTTGAGGTGGTCGTGCTCTCGCTTTTTGGGAGCCAGTTCAACCGGCTCCTCACCGTCCTGCTTTCACAGGAACTTGGAAAGCGGGTAAAAGTGCGGCACAGCGACTTTATTGTGCTTGTGAAGAACGCGGGAACGGACGGCGTGTCCCAGCGGGTTGAGGAAGCGCTGCACGCGATCAGGATTCTTGACCGCGATGCCATTGGTGCGAGGCTTGCAGCACTGCCGGCTGAAACGTGGAAGTTTGGTGCGGTGCTCCCATCCGATGTCCTGCGGGACATGGCTCTCTCGGAACATTACCATGTCGAAGAGTTCATGGAGATGATCCGGGTGGTGCATGTTTCTAATGTGCACGAACCTGTTGAGGATAAAACAGGTACAACCGGGCAGGGAGGAGACATCTCATGAACATAATGCCCCTACAATCTCCGGCTCTTGACAAACTCATCTCCTTTCAGAGAGGAGAGATCACCGAGCACCGGGGATCGACCCGTGATGCCCATAACCGCGAAGTGTTGTCGCGGATTGCATCGCAGGAGTACGAACACTACCTGATCTGGAAAAAATACACAAGCCGCGATGTTGCACCAGATTCATGCAGGGTCTGGTTCTATTATCTCCTCGCACGCGCCTTTGGAATTACCTTTGCGATCAAGCTGATGGAGGGAATAGAGAAACGTGCCCAGCTGGTCTACCGTGAGATCGGCACGGTCATACCTGAAGTAAAGGAGATCATCGCCCACGAGGAAGCCCACGAACGGGAATTGATCGGGCTTTTGGATGAAGAGCGACTGCATTATGTCGGTTCCATCGTGCTGGGGTTAAACGATGCGCTTGTGGAGTTTACGGGCACACTTGCCGGGCTTACCTTCGCCATCCAGAATTCTCAGGTCATTGCCATTGTCGGGCTCATCATGGGGGTGGCAGCATCGCTCTCGATGGCGGCGTCAGAATACCTGTCGCAGAAATCGGATGGCGGATCCGTAAACCCACTGAAAGCATCGCTGTACACCGGTGTTACCTACCTTGTAACCGTTGCCCTGCTGATCCTCCCCTTCCTGCTCCTTTCCAACCCGTACATTGCGCTCCCCATCACCCTTGCCGCGGCCATCTTCGTGATATTTTTATTCACGTTTTACATATCGGTGGCAAAAGATCTCCCGTTTGTCCGCAGGTTTGGTGAGATGGTGGCGATCAGTATGGGTATAGCAGCGATCTCATTTGTGATCGGGATGGCAATCCGCCTCGTGCTGCACGTAGATGTTTGATGCATCTCTTCTGCAGTCCGGATCAGGTACCGGCCCTGGCACTCGCTCTGAATACATGAGGATCGGAAGAGTGTCGCATTCTGCCAGCGCCACAAACCCCAAGAATATATCCATCCTGCAATGCGAAACTCCCCGCTATGTAATCATCATGCTGAACAATTGATGTGCAAAAAACAGTACCGGAGGTTATTTTAAATTATTAGTCCGGATACCTTATTCGTATGAAACGTGCGATTCCTTTGGGGCTCCTGCTTGTGCTTGCCCTCATCAGCTGCGGTTGTACGACGTCCTCCTCCCCGGCATCTCCTGTAACCGCGGCGCCAACCGCAGCGGTTTTAACAACACCTCTCCAGACGCTTGCTCATTCAGGGGGGTCAGGAGTGACTATTCCGATCCGGATTAAGGAGAGCTCCTTTGACCCCAACTTTGTTACGGTCAAGGTGGGAACCACCGTTATCTGGACCAACGAGGATCCCGGAACCCAACACCGTCACTTATACTGGTAACGATGTCATGAGATTTGACTC
>JAPKXV010000247.1:3982-4669 GCA_026394635.1 Methanoregula sp.
CATACACCTGTAAACAGCACTCGTTCATGACCGGCACAGTCCTTGTCGAATGAGGGAAACTCCGCATGGGGATCCCTCGTTGGCACGTGCTTTGTTCCGTGTCCGGTTGCCCGCTCCATAATGTATATGTCCCAAGATCAACGATGATCCCTGTATGAGAGACTGTGTATTGTTATTGTGTGTTGTTGCAGTGGCTATGATAGCCGCAGGTTGTACACAACCGTCGCCCCCCCAACCCCCACAGACAACCCTTACCATTTCCCCAACAATACCGGTTCAAACGCTTATCACAACTGTTCCGACACCGATCAGTCAGGCATCGGTATCGGAAAACACCATCACGATCAAAAATTTTGCATTCACCCCCCAGACTATGACCGTGAAGGCAGGGTCAATCGTGCGCTGGGAGAACAAAGACTCAAGCCCGCACCGGATCGTCTTCATTGACAAGGATAGCCAGGACACCATCTTAGATTCCAGCGTTCTTTCCTCTACGCAAGCCTGGAGCCAAAAATTTGATAAACCGGGAACCTATCCCTATTATTGTAAAATCCATCCGGAGATGACCGGAACCGTGATCGTGGTGTGACGATGCTCGCGGAAATCTCATATTTTATGATCTTTGGCAGACCGTTGATCATGTACTTGGGGATTGTTACCCTTCTTATGTTTCTTTTAACGGCATCG
>JAPKXV010000046.1:0-536 GCA_026394635.1 Methanoregula sp.
CGAAGGGTTCAGGGTCATTATGAGAACTATACGTGCAGGAAGAAAAAAAGGGCACTCTTTCGGATCTCACCGGTAGTGGTAAAACAGGGGAGAGATTCAAGAACTTCCGAGCACGAGTACAAAGGGAATGAGACTCGGGGTTCTCTGTTCCGGGGGCAAGGATTCCTGGTTTGCCGGGTATCTCGCCATGCAACACGAGGAAGTAGCGTGCCTCATCTCCGTTCGTTCTATAAACGAAGAGAGCTACATGTTCCACACCCCCAACGTGCATCTCGTACCTTTGCAGGCAGAAGCTGCCGGTCTTCCTCTTGTTTCGGTCGAGACTGAAGGAATAAAAGAAGACGAGCTCGCAGACCTCTCCCGGGCGATCCGCCTTGCCGTGGAACGCCATGGCATCGAGGGCGTGGTAACCGGTGCCCTCCTTTCCGTGTACCAGGGTACCCGGATCCAGCGCATCTGCCGGGACCTTGAGCTGTGGTGTTTCAACCCGCTCTGGTACACGGATCCGGACGCCTACATGGATCTGCTACTTAAAA
>JAPKXV010000046.1:673-2066 GCA_026394635.1 Methanoregula sp.
GCGACTTAAAGCAGTACGTAGCGAAGCACCGCATCACCCTCACCGGTGAAGGCGGAGAGTACGAGACCTTGGTGCTGGATGCCCCCTGCTTTGCAAAAAGGATCGTGATCGAAGAGTCCACGGAAGAGTATTGCAATTACAGGGGAATCCTGAGGGTCCGGCATGCCAGCCTGGAGGCAAAATGATTCTTATAATCGATCTCTCCTACCGGGCCCGTTCGCTCTCCCATGACGAGTTCGTATGTCCTGTCGCACACATCGTTCACCGGGCCGGTCGGGAGTGGCGCGAGACACATTTTTCTGAGATGAAAAGCGATGGCCTCACCAGCGCCGAAGGGATCATCCTCTGCGGGACAGCCCTAAAAGACAACCTCTTTGCAACGAAAGTGCAGGAGTTCTCCTGGCTTCGGACCATTTCTGTCCCCGTCCTTGGGATCTGTGCCGGTATGCAGCTCCTCTGCCGGGTCTTCGGAGGCACCATCCGTCCGGGATGCGAGATCGGGATGACAACAGTCCGGGTGGATACGCCGGACCCGCTCCTGTGCAAACATCCTGCATTCCCGGCATATGAACTGCACTCCTACAGCTGCGACCCGCCCCGGGGATGGCTGACAATTGCAGTCTCGGATGAGTGTGTCCAAGCTATCCGCCACCCGGAGAAGCCGCTCTATGGGGTGATGTTCCACCCGGAAGTGCGAAACGACTGGGTAGTGGAGCAGTTTCTTTCCCTCTGCACTGGAGAGAATGGAACATGCCCACGCAGCGCGGGCGAACGCAAAAAGTCGGAGTGATCCTGAAAAATCACTTTTTTTGCCCGCCGTTTCCTTTGGGAACCGCAGTCTGCCATGAGCGCGTAACAATGTACAAAATTAACGGAAGGATCAGAAAGCAAATCTCAATGCCGGAATGATGACGGTCACTCAATATACTTGTTCAGCGTGATCGTCTCGATCTTCTCTTTTGTCACAGCTGTCACGTCAATTTCCCGCGCCTCGGCTTCCTTGCCGATCACCTTCACATCATGCTCAAGCTCGCGGATCGGGATCTTCTTTTTACGCTTCTCCAGCGGGGGATTCATCTTCTCCGCAATCTCGATCTCCAGCACCTTCTGTTTGATCTCATCGGGCAGGCAGTCGCAGGACTGGAGGAGGTCAATAAGCTCATTCGTGAAATAATTATCAATCTGGATCCTCCTTTTTGTCGCGTGGGCAAACTTCCCAATCACGCGGCAGATGCTCTCGCGTTCTTCCGGACTCAGTTTCTCCGCGAACTCGTACTCCTCGATCTTCCGGAGGGCAAGGATGACCGGTTCGAGACAGTCATGGGTGACGACATACACCGTTAAATCTGCAAGATCGTAATGGAAGTCGTCGAGATATTCAACCGTATTTGCC
>JAPKXV010000392.1 GCA_026394635.1 Methanoregula sp.
CCCGTTTCTTTCGAATTGTTACTTGCCGATCTCATCCTCGATACCATTTTCGCCCCGAACCATTTTTCACCCGACAGATACATCTTATACCACCACCGTTTCGTTTACTACAATCTTCTTATCCGAGAGGATCTTCCCGCTGTCAAGGATGATCATCCCCCCGGAAGTGATCCCCCTGACATATTCCGCACCTATCCCGGAGAGTGTCGCCGGGGCAGCGTGGATCTCTTCTTGCGTCACCCGCTGGAAACCGACCACTGTGTCGGCGAGAATCCCAAACTCCATGGTCTCGCTTTTTAAGATGATGACCTTATTGAGGTTCGTTATTCCCTGCTCCGGGAGCCCGAAGAATTTTTTTAAGTCAACTATCGAGAAGATCCTGCCCCGCACGTTGATGATGCCGAAAACAAATGCCGGCGTGCAGGGGATCTGGGTATACTGCTGGAGGGGATGGATCTCCTCGATCTCCGCCACGTCAAGACCGTAGTGCTCATTTGCCAGCTCGAACTCGAGAATCTCCCGGTATGTACCGGTCTTCTGCTTTACCTTCCGCTCCTGTGCCAGCTGTTTTGCCCGCTCTTTTAAAATCCGTTTCCGTTTTTCAGCCGCGTCTTCGGGTCCCGGTAGTGTATTCTCCGCTGGGGTCATGCTATCGTACCCACCCGTGTGATGGTTGTTCTCAAAATCTGGAGGAGTTTTACTGCATTCAGACCCTCGGAATAGGGAACAACTGCGTTATCCGGCAGTTCCCGAAGGATCTTCTCTGCGGTGCGGAAGTGACGGCTGGCTGCGTATGCATCCCCTCTCCGGAGGGCGAGGTTCCCGAGGTCATAATGGGCAAGGATGCAGTCCTTGTCAAGGAAGATGACCCGCTGGAGGGACTCTGCCGCCTCTGCCTCCCTGCCACGCTCCTGCAGGATGCTTGCGAGGAGGTAATGCGTTTCCGGGTTTATCCGGTCGGATGCAATCGCTTTCTGGCACCAGCTCTCTGCGAGGTCGAGCCGCCCCTGGTTTGCATAGGTACGGGTGAGCAGGATCATCGCCCCGCTACCGGCTTCACCGGCAGGCAGTGCCTCGCAGGTGCGGGCGGCTTCCCCGTACCTCCCGATAGCGTAGAGTTCCCGTGCGGCAGCGAGAGTTGGTACCGGTTCCGGCTGTTTCTTTTGGGATACTTGTTTGACAGCAACCGGGACCTTTCCGGCAGGGGGAACGGTGCGGGTCTGCGTCTTTTCGGAAAGACCCCGTGGGATTTCTGGCTCTCTTGTGACAGCCCGTGCTGCAGTGCCTTTCAGCTGTACTGCTTCGAGTACCTGTGGTACCTTCCGGAAGACCATCACCTCGGGAAGGTTAATTCCGGTGAATTCCCGGGCAAGGTTCAACGAGGTCTCCGTCACACTGGTAATAAACCAGCCCCCGTTAAGAAGTGCATGGTGGAACCGGCGGGTGACCGATTCGGTCTGGTCTTGGGAGAAATACATGAGCACGTTCCGGCAGAAGATGA
>JAPKXV010000430.1 GCA_026394635.1 Methanoregula sp.
ACTGACGCAGGTGCCGCGATCGATTTCAACCTTCATGGTATCAATCCTGTCGCTGCATCTTTAAAATTGTACCAGTTGGGGAACCTGCAGGATTTTTTTCCGATCCCCACTACCGGAACTTCTCTGTTTTTCCCCGGATGCCGATCCTTTACGTCACGACAAGAAACACCGCGTAAACCGCCACCTGCAGTATCGTGATCGGGATACCGATCCGTGCAAACTCCCGGAATGTGAGCGTCTCCCCCTGCTTCTCGGCATTCTGGATGATGATGATGTTGCTTGCAGCCCCGAGAATCGTGAGGTTGCCCGCGATCGTGCTACCGGCAGCAAGTGCCATGAGCTGCGCCGTTGTCCCGCCAGCCTGCATAATCATGGGCTGGAAGAGGGCAACAAACGGGACATTGGAAACAAACTGGCTGATAACAACACTCAATGAAAGGATCATCGGAACCGATGATACGGCACCCGAATCGACAAACGACTGGAAGAACCCGGTCTGCCAGACACTCTGCATTAAAACAAACATCGCGGCAAAGAAGACCAGCGTATACCAGTCAATATCATGCATTATCGTAAAGCGCTCTTTTGAAAATATCAGGACCGGTGCTGCTGCAAAGAGTGCAATGAAAGGAAGTGTAACAACAAACCCCATGCCAAAAAACGACAGGACAATATTTGCCGCAACCAGCGTGATGATGATGCCAAGTGAGCACTGGCAGATGCGCATCAACCGTATATCCCCGGAAGCAGGGGCTTCATGCTGCAGCGGACGGGAGGAAAATTCTCTGTGATAGAATATCCTGAGGACTGCAAACGCGATGATGAGGTTGATCAAGGTAGGAAGGGCAAGGTGCCACGCAAACGTGACAAACGGCGCCTGCATCCCGCTGTTCACCGCAACCAGCAGGTTCTGAGGATTGCCAATCGGACTCATCACACTCCCCGTCGTAATCGCTACAGCAAGCGAGAGCAGGAGTAACTTTGAGGAGATGCGGAACCTCGTTGCAAGGGCAAGGACAAGGGGAGTCCCGACGATTGCCAGCGTATCGTTCATCAGGAACGCGGAGAGCAGCCCAGTGAACAGGATGATCAGGATCACGAGCTGGTCAACGGTTATTGCCCGGCGGAAGAGCCGGTAGGCGATGAACTCCAGGTACCCGCTTTTTGTAAGGGCTTCCCCGACAACAAACATCCCCAACAGGAACATAATGACATCGACATTGATCGCCCGCACCGCATCGGCAACAGGTATCTGGCCCATGAGCAGGACAGCCAACGCTCCGCAGAGCATGATTTGCCATATCTTTAAGGAAAACCTACCCACCTGCCGCACCGCAATCAGCAGGAAAACGGCAGCGAGCACGATGACTGCGATGTACGTATAATCCATGTATGAATGTTGGTTGATGAGGGTTGGCATCCAGATCTCGCTGATCGGAATTGGATTTTCCTGGTGGCGGATTTCATGATCGCCAGGCTGAGCCGTTCTCATTTACAGGTTAACATTTCCGGTAATTCATGTGCCAGACATCTTCCTTACGTTCGTTTCACAACGGATGCGGTTGCAGAAATGTTGCTGCCCTAATTCAAAGAGGACGCCCGTTCCAAATGCTAAAAAGCGGAATTCTCAAATAGTCTGAAACGGAATTTCTGTGTATGAACCTTAAGTTTTTAGTCCCTGTTGTCGCAGTTCTTTTGGCACTCCTGTTGGCTGCGGGCTGTACAGGGGGGGGTGGCCAGACAACCCCGGCACCAACAGCAGCTCCGACACAAGTACAGACGCTCGCCGTTTCCACGACGGTACTCCCGACCATTGCCGGGAGTTCAACCCAGCCCGGCCCAACCCAGACGCTTCCCGCTGCAACTCCGGTATCATTTTCCGTTGAGAAAGGAGGTACCTATTCCACGACAATCATCACAACATTTGACGGTGGCAAAGGAATGAGCGGGGTAAGCAAGGTCGATGTCCGGGTCACCCGCCCCGATGGAACGGTAGTGCCGGGCGTCCTCAAACCAATGAAAGGCGAGACCGTTGAACTGGAAGGCACTAATGGCACGGACCGGGTTGAGGTCATCGTGACCATGAACACCGGCAATGTGTATACGGTCATCGACCAGCAGATGCCATATAAGACACGTGGCTGAGGGTAATTTTCCTACCTTTCCCTTCTTTTCGTTCACGGGTTGTAAAATTAGAGTCATGGTAACAAACGTTTGAGGATTTCGAAAAACCCCATTTTTAGATGGAATCTCAATCAAAGCGTCGTCGTGAATATGTGAGTTGAATTCACATTTCATGCAGTTAATCGGAATCCTCGTTTATTAAAAGAACCAGGTGCAATGGAATTTTTAATCAGAAATTTTTTTTTATTTTCCTTCTTTCACGTTCCAGTGCAGTACGATACCCTCACCCATGGGAATAACCTCAAGGAGGGCAAGGCGGAGAAAATCCGCCTCTTTAACAAAACCTCCCCCATCTGCAGGAGTCGGTGCATCCACTCCCCCGATGATGACATTTCCGACAAACGTATAGAACTCATCGACAAGTCCTTTTTCAAACAGGCTGGCAATCAGGGTGCCGCCACCCTCCACCATCAGATGCCGGATACCCATTGGACCCAGCTGGTCAAGTACTGATCGAAGATCCACATCGTCCTCCCCGGCAACTATGACCTTCGCGAGATTTTTCAGTTCGGCAACCTTCACCGGATCCGCCTTCCGGGAGACTGCAACCACCCTCACTCCTTTCCCATTGCGGAGCACGGAGGCAAAAAGAGGAATGCGTGCGGTGCTGTCCACGATCACGCGGACAGGGTGTTCGTCTTTCCCCTGTTCCTTGCGCTTCCGTTTGAGATCCTCAGATTTCACGGTCAGGGAGGGGTCATCAGCAAGCACCGTTCCGATACCAACCATCACAGCATCGCTTGCTGCCTTGAGGCGATCTACCCTGAGGAAGTCTTCAGGGCCGGAGATCTTCACCTGCCGTCGCTCCCGGGTGGATATCTTGCCATCTGCGCTCATCGCAACATTAACCACCACATGAGGACGCATAAAATATCCTTTGATCCGCAGGGTATTATAGCAACCGGATAGACCTGCAGCATGACCAAAGAAACACCAGACCAATACCGGATTTAAAAATCAACACCATGGGGCTTGTACATGAAGATTTCAACGATATTTTGCGGTTTTTTGGAGAATGTATTTATAAAAACAGCGTCAAAGAACTGGTATATACATGCATCGGTATATCGCCCTGCCGCGTTATTCCATTACCCATACCGACTTCGTCCGACTCTGCGTCATCGTTTCACTCTCCCTTTCCAGTATTTTTATCAGCTCCCTTGCTCTTGCCCAAAATATCCACACGATTACCCCTCAGCTGTTCTATTTCCCGATCATCTATGCAGCCTATTTTTACCGCCGTCGGGGGATCTATGTCGCTGGCGCCTGTGCAATCGCATACCAGGCAGTCGCTTATTACTATATTTTTCCCGACATGTTCAGCATGGGATATGCAACAGGGCAGTCGGTGCTCTTCATCTGCGTTGCCGCGGCAGTTTCCCACTTTACCGAACGGTTAACAACCAGTGAAGGCCGGTACCGTAGTATTTTCGAGAACTCATATATCGGGATCGTCTTTTTTAACCTTGATACTCTCACGATCACCCTTGCAAACGGGAAAAATGACGGTATCCCAGCTCTTCTATTCCCGGGACGAGCAGCGACGGTTTTTAAAACAGTTCGGATCGTTGAGCGGATCTGCTGGCATGGAGACCCGGTTTGTGACAAAGAACGGCGATCCATTCTGTGTCAGCCTGTCGTGGGGGAAACCTTTCGGGAACCAGGTGAGCTTTTCGGTTGTCGATATCAATGAGCAAAAACACAACCTGCAGGAAAACCTCACGAACTCAAGTGAGAACAGGTTACTGATGGATACTACCCCTATCGGAATGGTGATCATCAACAACAGAAAGATTATTCGCACTAACCCTTCATTCAACTCCTTCTCAGGGTACAAGGGCGATGAACTGGCAGGAAAGGATCTTGTCGGGTTTGTCCATCCTGATGACCAGAAGGAGTTTCGTGATCTTGTATCCAGGTCAACAGGGAAAACGCAGGTTTTAATAAATCCGGAGTTCCGGTTTCTCACCAAACCGGGCGGGACGAAACGGGCAACACTTTTTTTTACTCCGGTTGGTGATGGCGGGGTCCCCTCAGTACTTATCACCATTATGGACATTTCCGAGCGTGAGAACCTCAAAGAACAGATCCGGCAGGACGCTGAACGGCGCCGTGGTGTTATCACAAATGTTGCGCATGAACTGCGCACTCCCCTCCAGCCAATCATCGGGTACCTGGATATGCTTATTCAGGCC
Source organism: Methanoregula sp. (assembly GCA_026394635.1). Lineage (GTDB taxonomy): Archaea > Halobacteriota > Methanomicrobia > Methanomicrobiales > Methanospirillaceae > MVRE01. The sequence continues at coordinate 4,380 of JAPKXV010000430.1, forward strand.
CCGAAAGAATTCGGCATTTCCGAAGAGACAAAAAAGATCCTGGATCGGTGCCTCCTGAGCGCAGACCGCGAGCGCCGGATAATCAACCAGATGATTGACTTCTCGGTGATCGATTCCGGAAAGCTTCCGATGGATTATTCTGTCTTTCCTGTACGGGACCTCTTAAAAAATATCATCAATGCCAGTGGGTACTCGATGAAGTCAGATATCGTCTGTGAAGTTCCTCAAGATCTCACGTTTATGGGTGATGCACATAAGATCTCAATTGTTGTTGACTCGATACTTTCCAATGCCGTAAACTATTCCAAACCGCCAAGGAAGGTAAGCATCATATACAACTCTTCTGCTGACGACACCTACCACCGGCTCGCTATCCGGGATAACGGCATCGGCATCACGGAAGCCCAGCTCGATGAGATCTTTGAGCCATTCCAGCTCGCTGATTCAGACCAGCTGAGCCGCAAGTATGAACGGATCGGGCTCTCACTCTCAATCGCAAAGGAATATATCCGGATGCACGGCGGATATATCAGCGTGGACAGTGTCGTCAATGAGGGGAGCACGTTCACCCTCCATATCCCAAAAATACCTCACGAGGACGTCAATACCCCCGAATCTTTTGATATGTGGTTATGAGATCTCAATAACCGTGTCCAAAACGCAGGATCTTACCAAAATCCCACGACATTTTAGAGAAAACCAAAGACGCACCTGTCACAAAAAAAAGGCACTCTGATGATTCATCGGTTATGGTGCATACCAGTTTGATGAAAAAAATTCTACTCTGAAATCGTAATCCCACCGACCGGAACATACCAGTGTCGCGGCTTTTTGCCCGTGATTATGCCGGCAACCGGCTTTTCCCGTTCAGTTTTTTTAACGCCCGGCATTTGTTAAAATAGGTCTCACCCCAGATCCAGGGCTGGTAGGTTCCGCACATATCGGGCTTAATATCATGGATTCCGCAGATATACCTCCTTTTCCCGAGCCGTTGCAGGAATGGGCAGGCAGAAAGGTAGTCATGGGTGACCGGGTCGCGCATTTCCACGACAACAAGGTCGTCCAAATCCCCGGGTCTGACATCTGAGCAGTTCACCCATGTGCCATCACTTTTATGGGCAGAGAAGTACCGGAGAATATCATGTCTGCCCCGTTCGATCCAGCCAAACAGGTTTTCTGCCGTTGGTGTGATACTGTCGCCGAAGATCTTGCAGCAGAGCCCGCACTGTTCGCAGGGCTCATCGGATACTTCCTGCCTATCCATACCTATCCCCAGTATTCTCCGTACTGCAGGATAAGGTTTGATACCCGATACTTGCTGCGCCAACCCATCGGAAGAAAAGTAGAATGTTACCAAACAGAGAGCCGTTGCATCTTGACTGGCCCAGAACCATGCCGGCAGATCCGGTGCGCGCCTTCTTTGCCATAATTATTGTACACAATTACATTCCGAAAAATCTTTGAAAAACGCTCAGATTCAAATTCGAAGCAACATTAACAGAATAAAGGATTGGACCGTCAGTGTTAAAGTGCTGCTATGGGGATTCGAACCCCAGTCGCGAGCGTGAGAGGCTCGCATGATTGGCCGGACTACACTATAGCAGCCTGCTCATCTAGGTGGGTGGTTTGTGCACTTAAATGTTGTTTTACGGGAGAATTTTGTGGTTTCGTACATACCAGAGCAACCTCATCGGTCCCAGTTCAGTTCACAGATCATCGTTGCAGAAAATCAATTTTTTTATCCTCGTGTTTAGAACCACACAAAAGATAATTTATGGTAATATAACACATA
>JAPKXV010000334.1 GCA_026394635.1 Methanoregula sp.
CTCCGCATCAATGCGTGTGACCGTTTCATCCACAAACCGTTTGACCGCGTTCTCCTTCCCTTTCCTCTCGTTGGTTTTTGCCCTCTCCTTTTTTGGATCCTGTGATGATATTTTTTGGTGAGGGGACTGGGCTTTGGTGTCCTGTGGTTTATTCTGCTGTGGTACTGGAGCAACGGCATTTTTCTGGTGGTGCGGGTGCACAACGGGTTCTTTTTTCTGTAGTAAAACCTTTGCAGGTGTTTTCGGGTCATCTGCGTTCAGTACCGGGGGAAGTGTCATCTCTTCTGGTGACAGGCTGCCGGTTGCATGACCGGGTTTTTGCTCCGATGCGATGATAACAGGTTCCGTGATGGTTTCAGAGGGGAGCTGCTGCTGGTGGTAATCCAGTCCCAGACGGTCTGCCAGTGCCTGGTTGCATTCATGACTGAGGTTGAGGCCCTTTTTCCGGGCTGAAGAAAAAATATCGTCGCGGATGAGAACCGACGTATGCCGCCACTGGACGCCTTCTCCTTTGTGAGTCGTCATAGTTTCCCTATCTTCTATTCTTTGCAGAAGGGATATAGAGCCAGCGGTATGCAGGCTGAACGTGGCAAAATAAAAAACGGGCTGTCACTGCTTTGAGGTCATCCGCTGGTCATACACGCGGATGGCCCTGAGAAGGTCTATCTTCCTGAAAAGCGGCCAGTAGGGTGCACAGAAATAGACTGCGGATTCGTGGCCGTTTGCAAGCCATGGTAAAAAATTTGACGTGCGCCAGTCGTTTCCTGTCCGTATGATCAGGTCAACCGGCGGCAGCCCCTTTCCTCCATGCAGGTGCGATTCGACCATCTTCACATCAATGGCATCCGGCCGGATTATCCCTTCCTGAACTGAAGACAGGATGTCGCGGGCTGCAAGCACGATCTCGTTTCTCCCGCCATAGGCAAGGGCGATATTGAGGCAGAAGCCGTCATAATTTTTTGTCGCTTCTTCTGCAGCGCTGATCGCCGCAAGGAGATCGGGGGGGAGACGGGCACGTTCGCCGACCATCTGGACCCTGATCCTGTACTTATGCACACGCTCATCCGTGAGGACGCGGATGAACTTTTCTTTAAACAGCGCAAAGAGCTGGCTGACTTCCTCATCGTCGCGACTGAAATTTTCCGTAGAAAATGTATAAAGCGTGATGTGCTGGATTCCCAGATCATGTGCCCAGTCAAGCATCTCCTCGGTCTTTTCTGCACCAGCCCGGTGCCCGTCAGAGGTATTGATCCCGATTGCCCGCGCATAGCGCCGGTTCCCGTCCTGGATGATCGCGATATGGCGGGGGACCTGGCCATATTGCATTTTGAGGTATTTCTCGTAGAGCGGTTCGAGAAGGGCTTCGCGAATCACAGCGGCGTCACCTCCACGATGATGCCCCAGTTCGGGTACCGCTCAATCACGTACTTTTTACCTGCAAGATGATCGCCGAGTTCTTCCAACGCCCACCACGCGACCTCGATGTGATCCCCGCAGGCGGCATAGCAGTCTTCGCCCAGTTCGTCCCGGCAGTGGTTGGTGCATTCCGCTATTGTTCCCGTATCCGGTTCGAGCACGCCATACACCACGGTACCATCATCGGTGACCTCATCAAACGGGCGCGCCGTGTTCCGGGCGATGCGTTTCAAGCGTTCACGCAGCTGCACCGAGTCCTTGAATGCCGAAGAACACCAGTGGACGTTATCGTTTTTAAGGAGTTCGTCTGCCCATTCCCGTGTTCCCTGCACCGCATTGTGCACCCCGTCGGCAAGCTCAAAGCCTCTGAGCCGCATCCCATCGGCGTTGGTCTCGCCCCACTCGAGTTCGTTGATATTCAGAAAGTCAAGGTACGGGAGTGCAGGAATGAGGTGGCTGAGCCCGGGGAGCGCGGGCACTTCGATGCCGATGTCAAACCCGAGTTCCTTTGCGCGCTTTGCTGAACGGATAAAATCCGAATTGAGAATATCTTCCCAGCATTCCTGAGGCGGGTGGAGCCGCATCTCGTCCACAAGGCCACGGAGCGTGAGGAGGTCTTCTTCAGAGGGGGCCTTTGCGGTATACAGGTGGATGTGGTGGTCCTTCCCGAAGTGCTTTTTGAGTGCCCGGCAGTAGGTAGCGACCCGGTCGATGCAGAGGAGCGGCTCTCCCCCGGTGACCCCGGTACCAAGGGCGCTCATCGCCTCCGCCTCCCGGATCATCTGGTCAGTGCTCTCAATCCGGCGCTCGTTTGCATAGACTGCGTCCTTTCCCTTCCGCTCTGATGAGAGCGGGCAGTACCAGCACGAACGGTGGCACCGTCCCGTAACAAAGAGCACCATCTTTGCGCCCTGGTAGCAGAGGATACAACCTTTGGCAAGTGTCATGGATCCCCTCAGTGAACATTGGATAGTATCAGTAAGAATGTAATTTTTTGCTCAGCGAAGAAGAAAACTCTTCCGGGCGATCACCCTGTGTGATATGCAGGCTGATTCGTCCTTTTACCGTTGATGGATTCAATTTTATCATTGTTTATTCTGATGTACCAACATATATATGACAAATCACTAAACGAATCATAATAAAAATGGCAAATATGTACCGGTCCTCCCGGCATAGAGAAGATGGGCTTTCCGAAGTGATCGGGTTTGTGCTGATCCTTGGACTGATTGTGGTTGTATCCTCCCTTTACCTTGCGTACGGGGTTCCTGCACAGGGACGGGAGAGTGAAATTCTCCATATGAATGAGGTGAAGGACCAGTTTGTCTCCTATAAACTGAGCCTAGACTCGCTTTTTAATAACAACCAGGTTGACACCACGGTCAGTAATTCATTTACCTTGGGAACCAGTGGGGGATTTACGCAGGGAACGTTCAGTTTCATTCCAATACTGAGTCCGGTCAATTCCGGTGGGACATTTGCCATTAATGAACGAACCGTGGAGCCGGAAACGCTGAATATTACCTCTTATTCGCTGATATACAATAATTCGGTGAAATACAAGGTTGATCTTCCTGCTCAGGTCAATTATACGCCGAATCATGTGTATGTCAATATTTCAACCCCGGCCGTTCTGAACCAGAACGGTATTTTCGGTGTGACCGTGAACGGAACAACATGGAATACCATAATAAATCTCACTCCCCGGGTATCGTTTTACCAGAATTACGTCTATGTCGCCACCAATCCATGTCCGACATCCCCGAATGGTTCCGTTTTGGAAATAGCGAACAACAAGTGTCTCGTACCCATTAATATCTACAATTATACCCGCTCGGATCTGACCATCACGATAACCAAAGGCAACATTGTCACCATGCAAAATTATCCCGTGTACGAAAATGTAGTTCCGGGTATTACCTACACCCTTGATCTCATGGATGATGCGTACGGGCTGAAGTCCTTGACGACCCCCCCGCAGTACATAAGCCTGAGAAACACTCTGGGTTCGATTACCGCAACCGGCAACATCACCTACGACTTTACCGAAATGAATCCCTACACAATATCCCCTATCCCCCTCGGCTCAATCGAGTACCGTGCCCAGAACAACTACTGGATCCCCCAGAATTATTATTACCAGATGGGGGGCGTCTTCCTCGGGCAGATGGAAGGAAATGTTACCTATAAACTTCCCCCTGAGATCACCTTTTCGTATGCCAACCATACGGATACGGATCCTTCAAAGAATATCGTTACGGTGAATATCAATGCCCTGACCATTGCTCCGGATAATCGCGGGGTCGTGGGAGGCAACAGCCCGATCCAGATCAAGAGCACGCTGACGAACATCACCACCATGCCCTTTGTCAAAGGGACCGTAAATACCAAATATATCATAATCGGTATAAACACAACCTCAAACCAGTCGCGGGAGATGTGGAAAAATTATTTCGGTTACACCGCAACTGTTGCCGGGATACCGCATTATTCTCAAGGCACTGTAGGGACGACCGAGACGTTTATTCGTATTAATGGGTATGATGAATCCGATAGTCTCTACGACATCAACGTGATTGCATCGAATGCAACCTATGCAACAACCGTGCATGGCGTAGGCGGGATCGTGCAGTGAGCGTTGGAGTTAACCGGGAAAACGCGTTGTCGGATGCGCTTGGTGCGATACTTCTGGTCGCAGTTGTCGGGATGGCTGTTGCAGTCATCAGCGCTGTAATCCTCTCAGAACCAGTTCCTGAAAAAATTCCTGCCCTGAATGCGGATATCACAACTATCGGGCGGACAATCCTTATTACCCATAATGGGGGGGATTCGCTTGAGAAAGCCGATATGGCGATCATAATCGATGGGAATGAGACCAAGAACTCGTTCCAGAGGATTGATGGCACCCCGTGGTCGGCGTGGGCTGTGGGGGACTCCCTGTATTACAACGTTCCCCCCGGTCAGCCTATGCCGCAGGGAATGACGATTTTTTTTGTTGGCGGATCATCCGCCCGGATCATAACCTCAATGGGAGTACCACAAACCGTATCGGCGGGTGGTTTGTATCCCACAGGTACTGGCACTGCAACCCCAACACCCGCCCCGGTTGCAGACTTCAACGGGACACCTACCTCCGGTACAGTGCCGTTAACCGTCACATTCACGGACTTGTCAACCAGAACCCCGACTTCGTGGAACTGGACATTTGGTGACATCGGTGCCGGGAACACCTCGACATCGCAGAATCCCTCGCACATGTACACGACAGCCGGGACATATACTGTGACCCTGGTGGCAAGTAATGCCGGTGGCAGCGATACCAAAACGCAAACCGGATTTACGGTAACACCCCCACTATCCGGGTTCACTGTGGAAGCGTGGGTGAAGTGGAACATTGACCCGAACCCGGGCAACGATACGACAAGAAAATGGGCAACGATTGTTGTGGATGGTACAACTGATAATAATCGCCGGTATCAACTCCAGCACGATCAGTACAATACCAACGAGTTTGCCTTGTCAACGACCAATACGAGCGGGGCATTTGTGCAATCAAACATAAAACCCGGTGTCGGAACGTGGTACTACGTAACCGGTGTCTACAACCAGACGCCGGGAACTATGGCAATCTTCGTGAACGGTGTCCAGAATAGCTCGAAAGTAGTTGATAGTTCTGGCCTTCGACCGTCACCTAATTTATATCAGAGGGGAGGTCCGGCCGGAATCAGTTACAATAACAATGACGGCCGGGGTTTGGTTATCAATCGTATATTCAATGGGGAGATCTGGGGACTCAACACGTATGAAAGGGCACTGAGTCCGGCTGAGATTGCTGCCAATTTCGCGAAAGGAGGTCCCA
>JAPKXV010000255.1 GCA_026394635.1 Methanoregula sp.
CTGATGTCGCAAAAAAGATGAACATCAGACTCCAGGGCCGGTATGCGCTGAAGGTCCGCTGATGCTGATACTCCCCGAAGAAAGACGACATTTTTTTAAGGACCCGTTCGGCGAATTGTTTTCCGATATTGCCCATATCATTCCCCGGCTTGCCCGCCGCACGGTATATGCGGTCGGGGATGTGGTAACCCACAACCTCAAAAAAAACGGGATTACCCCGGACGCGTCCATTATTGACGGGCATACCATGCGCTCACCGTGTACGGAAGCCCCCCCATTCTCCGGCCGCATTATCAGGGTGAAAAATCCCCCCGGCACCATTACCGAAGAACTGGTCGCCGGCATCGATGACGCAATCGCCCTCCCTCCGGCTACGATCTACGTCAGCGGGGAGGAAGACCTCGCGGTTATCCCGCTTGTCCTTGCCGCACCGGAAGGCGTATGTGTGCTCTACGGTCAGCCCCACAGGGGCGTCGTGGTCTGCACGGCAGACCCAACTTCAAAGGAGAAGGCGCGGGAACTGCTGTCATTCTTCGTGCACAGGGACGGGGCATAAAACCGGGTATTTTTTCAAGAATATTCCTGCGTTTGGATCGCCGGAGAATTCATCCGGGCGATGATCACATTTTAAATAACACGGTTTCCAATAATTATAGGATATCGATGGATTTTGAAATTACCAGCGATAAAAGAAATGAACTTTTATCACGAAGGGAGGTCCGGTTCACGCTCCGGTATGACGGTGCAACTCCCTCGCGCATGCAGATCATCGGAAAGGTCTGTGCACTTCTTAACGTCAAAGAGCAGCAGGTGGTGCTCGATTCGTTGAAGGGCAGTTTCGGCAAGATGGAACTTGCCGGAGAGGCGCGCATCTATGAAAATGAGGAGAGCAAAATGAAGATCGAGCGCGCGCACCTGATGGCACGCGGTATGCCCAAGCCCAAAGAGGAAGGAGCGGCGTAAGGCATGGCAGAAAAGAAGGCGAAAGCCCCAAAGGGAAAGGCGCGGGGTGCATTCTTTAACATCGAGGGTGCAAAGGTCACCACCGCAAAGAAATACTGTCCGCGCTGCGGGCCCGGTGTCATGATGGCAGACCACAAGGACCGGACTGCCTGCGGGAAGTGCGGATATACAGAATTCAAAAAATAATTTTGCGAATGCCTATTTTCGGGCAGGTTCTTGGGATTGAAGGCACTGCATGGAACCTCAGTGCTGCAGTTTTTGATACCGATCTTATCTCTCTGTATTCTGACCCGTATTCTCCCGAGCATGGGGGCATCCATCCCCGTGAGGCTGCCCAGCACCATGCGTCGGTGATGAACACTGTCATCTCGTCTGTGCTCAGTGAACCGGAAAAGATCACCGGGATCGCGTTCTCACAAGGACCGGGGCTCGGACCCTGCCTGCGCACGGTTGCCACTGCCGCACGGTCGCTTTCGCTCGCTCTCAATGTGCCGCTTGCCGGTGTAAACCATTGCGTTGCCCACGTGGAGATCGGGAGGTTTGCCACAGGGTGCAGCGACCCGGTTGTGCTGTACGCAAGCGGGGCAAACACGCAGGTGATCGGGTACCTGAATGGCAGGTACCGGATCTTCGGGGAGACGCTCGATATCGGGATCGGTAACGCGCTCGACAAGTTCGCCCGGTCAAAAGACCTCCCGCACCCGGGCGGCCCGATCCTTGAACAACTGGCTGCACAGGGGGGGTATATCGAGCTCCCGTATACGGTGAAGGGGATGGACCTTGCCTTTTCGGGCCTGATGTCTGCGGCAAAGACCAGCGCAGCGCCCCTTGAAGATGTCTGCCATGCATTCCAGGAAACGGCATTTGCGATGTGTGTCGAAGTGACCGAGCGGGCGATATCGCTTGCGGGAAAAGATGAGGTGCTGCTCGTCGGGGGCGTGGGTGCAAACCGGCGCCTGCAGCAGATGCTGCGGGAGATGTGCGAAGACCGGGGGGCAGAATTTTTTGTGCCGGAACAAAAATACCTCGGAGATAACGGTGCAATGATCGCATACACGGGAAAACTGATGCTCGAAAGCGGGCAGTCACTTTCGATCGAATCATCGCAGGTCAACCCGTCGTTTCGCGCCGATGAAGTCGATGTGACATGGAAAGCGCCGGAGCGACGGAAGGGTGCGCAGTCCCCTGTCGCGGGTCCTGCCGGCACCGCCCGCGGCGCTGAAGCGATTATCGAATTTTCAGGGGGGAAAGCGGCGAAGCGCCGGCTTTTTAAACGATACCGGGTGCCGGCGCTCGACCACCGGCTTATCACCGAACGTACCCGTGCCGAGGCACGGCTCATCTCAGCAGCCCGGCATGCAGGAGTACCAACCCCGATCATCAGCGACATCACCCCGGATACGATCGTCATGGAGGAGGTGTGCGGGACGCTGCTCACCCACGACCTGTCAGCCCAGAACTTACATGAAGCCGGGCGGATGATCGGGAGACTGCACACCGCGGGTATTATGCATGGGGACCTGACAACCGGCAACATGATCATGCAGGACGGGGATTGTATCCTGATCGATTTCGGGCTTGCGCAGGTCTCCACGGAGATAGAGCAGCGGGGTGTGGACATCCACGTGCTGTTCCAGGCATTGGAAAGCACCACCGCTGATGCCGCAGCGCTCAAAGCGGCATTCTGCGATGGCTACCGGGAAACATTCGTTGGTGCTGGGGACGTTATTACCCGGGCGCCCGAGATCGAACTGAGGGGGCGGTACCGGTGAAGCTGGTAGTCGTGACGAGCAACCCGCACAAGGCGCATGAGGTGGGGGCGTTCTTTGGAAGCGCCGTTGACGTTTCACACGTGGCGCTCGAATGCCCCGAGCTCCGACTCGAGGATGTCGGGGAGATTGCACGCGGGAAGGCGCGGTATGCGTACGGGGAAATCGGGATGCCGCTGATCGTCGACGACACCTCGTTTGAGATCGATGCGCTCAACGGGTTCCCCGGGCCGTTCGCGGCGTACGTGCTCGATGAGATTGGAAACGCCGGCATCCTGAAACTCATGGAAGAGGAGCAGGACCGGGGCGCCTGCTTTACCACCGCAATCGCGTTTGCCGATGCTGATGGTATCGAGGTCTTTTGCGGCACAATCCACGGCACCATCACCAC
>JAPKXV010000349.1 GCA_026394635.1 Methanoregula sp.
AAATTTGCTGATTTATAGTTTCTTCGGGAGATGGTTTTCATCGATATATTGTTATGGCTCTCGATTTTTAACCGGGATCGTACCGATCCTTATCCTTTATTTCGGAATTTTCTTGAAAGACCATTTTACCGGTAAACATGACATCGTAAGAAAAAGAACAACCACTATTGTCATCACTATCTTAATCATATCCTCGGTCCTTATCCATGGAATTGGGGTGTATTATTATACGTTTATCCCTGATAAGGCCATGAGCGATGTGCGGGCATGGGATTGGAATGACACCCTCATTGTTGGCAGCGTGCAAGCAGCTTACGGGCAGGACATATTGATTAAAATGCATTCGTTTCCGCCGTTTCATCCATTCCTTGAATATAACTTTGCTAGCAAGGATTCTAGGAAGAGTACCAATATATCATCTATCAATATATCATCATCTTTTTATAGAACATGATCTCGGGATATTGTAAACGATATGAAACCAGAAAATTATTGAATTGCTTCGTATTATTTTTCGTATCTCCTCGGTCAAACTCCTTTTAATCCGTCCAGCAAACGGGCAGTATAATAGCAAATTATTAGCCGTTTACGGGTGATATACCATAACCAGAACGGGCACTGGGCAATATGGCAATCATTTAGGATATCGGATGAGCACGATGAATTCACTGGAGAGCAGACTGGACCGGCTGTCGCCCGAGCAACGGTGCGAGGTTGAAGACTTCGTGGACTTTTTAATCCAGCGTGCCGGGACGTTTGCACCAGCTCCGACGGTCCCCCCGGCTGCACCGCCCCCTCTCATCACGATCGCACCGCCGCCCATCCCGCTCCAGGAACCCTCCACCGTGCCGGAACCACCAAAGACCCGCACCCGTATCCGTGTTTCGGAGTCGCCCGATCCTGCGCCGCAGGAAGACCCTGTCACGCTCCTCATGCAGGAGATCGCCGTTGACGACCCCCGGACCAATGACTACATGGACTACGGGAAATATGAACCACCCCCGCCATCCCCGGCAACAGAAGCCGTGAAACGGGTCAAGGAGAAGATCAGCCATAAAAAAGTCCACGAAACGGGAAACCAGATCCTCGACTGGATCGATTAAAAGGGCATGCCCCAACGACACGTTGGAAAAAAATTTATTTTATATCGGTATGACCTTGCGGTCATGGAAGGAACCTAACAAAAACGATGGACTCGACGGGATTTGAACCCGTGGCCTTCACGTTGCAAACGTGACGATCTACCCCTGATCTACGAGCCCCAGAAGATGTGGCATACTATTTTTCTGCGGATGCCATATAGTTGTTGCTGATTGGCGTCCTTTCAAAAGAAACATGAGGGACGAGAGCGAAAATATTTCCTGTATCATTATGGCAAAACTGATCATAGAACCCAAGAAAGCAAAGGACGGGCAGATCGAGTATATCGTCAACTACCATGACCCAAAGAGCGACAACTCGTTCATGATTACGACAACAAACGATCTCAATGAAGCGGTAGACCGGCTGAAATCGACGCTCGAGAACGAAGTTGCGTCGATGCAGGAAAAGAAGTGACAAGAGTAAAAAAAATCCCCTCGTTTTAAACGATATTTTACCGGCACAGTTCCTTCATTATTTTTATCGCACAAAAATCCCCGCACATCGAGCACGGGCCGGAACTGGGAGCCATAGTACGTGCTTTATCCGGATCGAGCGCATTGCAGAACTGCCCCTCCCAGTTCAGCTCTGCCCGGTTCCGGGACACTGCTGCGTCAGCAGGAGAAAGCCCGTATTTCACGCTGTCCCCGATATGTGCGGCAATCCTGAATGCGATGAGACCTTCCCGGACATGCTCCGGCGTGGGGAGGCCGAGGTGTTCTGCGGGCGTGATATAACAGAGGTAGTCAGCCCCGGCACCGCTTGCGATGCTTGCCCCGGCACACCCGGCAATATGGTCATACCCCATCGCGACATCCGTCGGCAAAGGGCCGGCGACAAAAAGCGGGTAATCTGCCAGCCGTTTGTGGTATTTCACATGATGTGCAATTTTATCAATCCGGACGTGGCCCCCAACACCCTCGATGATCACCTGAACTCCTGCCTCATGCGCACGATGGGCAAGCCTGATATTCTCGCGGATCTCTGCACGCTGGGCTTTATCCCGTGCATCATGGACACAGCCGCTCCGCATGGTATTGCCAAGCGAGAGGATAATGTCATACTTCTTGAGAATGGAAAGGACGGTCTCAAAATGTT
>JAPKXV010000426.1 GCA_026394635.1 Methanoregula sp.
ATTATATCCCGGTTTACAGTACCACGCAATACTTCAGCTGGAATGCAACCGCAGTCTCATTTAACCTGACAAAACCACCCATGATCATAGATTTTGCGGTGACGCCGGTGAATCTCACCGGAACCAAAACAACAACAAATCAAGTTGGATCCAAAGAAGAAATAACGGTCACCTATGATTATTTCAGCCCATATTCATGGTTTGAGATAACCGTAAGGGAGAAAAATACCGGAAGGATCCTTAACAAGGACGGATTTGGTTCCTATAAGCAATATTCTGATGATACCGGACAGGACGTGCCACGTACCATAAAGATAATGCAACCGGGAAACCTGTTGATAGAAATGACGGGCAACCAGATCACGGCAACCGTGAATGTGTCTGTCATAAAAACAGGAAATATAAACTAAAAAGAAAAATTTTTTTCCCATTACCCGGTGAGTTGCTCTATCGTGACCGATTATTCTGAATGAATATTAACAAATCATTTCCTGAACAGTCTCCGAAAAATTGCCAAAAATATCCGGTTAAGAAAGTTGAAATTTTAAAAAAATCTTTTCGGGGGTTCATGTTCAGAACTTTTCCGGAAACACAATCTCGAACCGTGCCCCGTTCTCAACGGTCACCTTCATCTCCCCGCCAAGCTGCCGGACAAGGACATTTACCAGTTGGGTTCCCAGCGTAGCCGTGCTCCGGACGTCATAATCCGAAGGCAACCCCGCGCCGTCATCTGCAACAATGAGCGTGAACATGTGATCAGCACCGAGGTGCAGGTCAAGGGAAATGTTCCCCGTCGTCCTGCCCTTGAATGCATACTTGAGACAGTTGGTCATCAGCTCATTGATGATCAGCCCGCAGGGGATGGCCGTGTCAAGGTTGACACTGACATTATCGACATTCACCTGGACGTCCACTGCAGTGTGTATCGCATAGGAGTCCATGAGGTCAGAGACAAGGCTCTTGATATATTCGGCAGTATTGATAAATTCAAGGCTTTTTGACTGGTAGAGTTTCTCGTGCACGAGCGCCATGGTCTTGACACGCCGCTGGCTCTCGTTAAGTTTCTCGATGGCAACCGGGTCACTGATGTAATTTGACTGGAGCTGGAGAAATCCTGAGATTACCTGCATGTTGTTCTTCACCCGGTGGTGCACCTCCTTGATGATCACCTCTTTTTCCCGGAGCGATGCCTCAAGCCGGTTCTCGTATCTCCTCCGTTCCGTGATGTCAAGGTGGATACCGACCCACGAGATCACCCGTTCACGTTCATCATAGAGAGGAGACCCGCGGGAGAGGATAAAATGCTCCTTTCCGTCACGGTCTATGATCCGGTACTCATAATCCCAGATACAGCCGGTCTGCACGCACTGTTTCCAGTCTGAGATCGTCCGTTCCCGGTCGACCGGAGGAAGGCGCTGCACCCAGCCGAAGGCGCTGCATTCGGGAAGCGTAAGTCCAATAAGGTCAAGGAATGAATCTGAAAGGAACGTAAAACGGCCCTGCGCATCGCACATCCAGACCCCGTAAGGGATTAACTCACCTACCATGCGATACCGTTTCTCGCTCTCCCTGAGTGCGAGATCTACTTCTTTTCGTTCGGTGATATCGGTAAGGACGTTCAGACTTGCGGGTTGACCGTCAAACGTGATCATGGCACCGCGGATTTCAACCAACCGTTCCGAACCATCTTTTTTCAGGATTGCGGCCTCGTACGGGACAAGGTATTCCCCGGTACTCCGGTTTGCCATTGCCTGTTTGATGATCTCCCGGTATCGGGGAGCAATGTACCGGCTGATGTGGGTATGGACAAGCTCGTCTACGGTATAACCCAGGACTGCCGCGGTTGCAGGGTTGACATACAGGAATTCTCCGTTATTGTGTACGATGATGTAATCCGGAACTTTATCGATAAGGGTGCGGTACCGTTTCTCGCTCTCCCGGAGGGCTGCTTCCGCTTTCTGGCGCTCGGAAATGTCACGATAAATGCTTATTATTGCAACGCCACTGCGGTACTGGATAGTACGGCTGCTCACTTCGTTTGGGGTCTGGTGGCCGTCTTTGCTCCGGTGAACCGTTTCAAAAATGGTCGTCACGGGTTCATGGATGTTTTTGATCAGGATATCCTGCATACGGGTATACGCCGAAACATCGAGATCTTTAAGGTTTAACGTCACAATCTCTTCGCGGGTATATCCCAACCGGTCACATGCGATCTGGTTTGCCTCAAATATTCTCCCGTCCAGGTCATGGATGAAGATTGCATCGCTTGCGGAATCAAACAGGGTCCGGTACCGTATCTCCGATTCATCGATGACGTCCTTCATCCGTTTCCGCTCGGTAATATCGAGGGCAGAACAGATGACGAGGGACTCAGTGCCGATGGACGCAGTGAACAGCGCCCAGAGCGATTTTTCGTCTTTTTTAGAGAATACTACCTCGGTATCCGTGATCTGGTGCTCTGATTTTAACCGTGAGATGAACCCTTCGCGCTCCCGATCATCGTACCAGATCTTCGAGATCAGTGTGTTACGTAGTTCATCGGGTTCATACCCGAGCATATGCGCCGCTCTCTTGTTGATCTCCTTGATCCGGCCCGTCTCCGGGTCAAAGGTGAATATGCCTGCCTGTGAATTGGTAAAGATCTCGCGGAATATTTTATCCTGCTTGAGGCTGTCTGCCATGGAGGAGACGATAACCCCGATGGTGACAAAGATATAGAACCATGCGACACTTGTGGCAAACAACCGGATATCGTGCGGGCCATAGAAATACACAAGCCCAAGGTAGATCCATCCCAGGACAATCGTGAAATATATGGCAAAACGCGGGTGAAGCCGTGCGAGCAGGATAATCGGGAGGATATACAGGTACGGAAACATCTCCACGATCCCGCTGGACAGGGAAAAAAATGTCACGACAATTATCTCAAGGGTAAAGAGCACGATCATGTATGCCCAGAAAAGTTTCCACCATGATATATTTTTCATGATACTACCTGCACCAGGGAATTGGGGAATTCCGGTACCTTCAGCCCTTTTTTTATAAACGGGCAAAATGATTCCGGATATCCCGTTGTTTTATATGGTCATATCTGCAGGAGCAGGAATATTAAATATACCTGTTCAAAATTGAGATTACAGGACACGGGGAGAGTCTGCGCAACACTATCCGATGGTGACAGAACCTTAAACACAAGAAGGTGGAAAAAATAAGCCTCTTCGTCAAAGTCTGTGGGTAATCCGGAGGATTAATTTAGCTCTCACTTGCAGTCATCTGAACCGCCTTGCCCAGGTGCGACCAAAACGAGGCGTCGCACCGACCCCCATCAGGGGAGGTTTCCTCACAATGAAGGTGTTTGAGGGCAACAGCCCTCATAGGATTGTAGGGCGGGGACCAGATTTACCCACACAAAGTGACGATG
>JAPKXV010000345.1 GCA_026394635.1 Methanoregula sp.
AGGTCATCGACCAGCGCGTAGTGGAAGAGCACGGGCTTTTGCCTCCGTCTATTTCTGCCAGGGAGGGCGTTCCATGGAGGCGGTGATATCGCCGATAGTCTCGCCCCGCCGCATCAGCGCTGCACGTGCTCCCCGGATGAGCACCTCGGGACAGCGCGGGCGACCGTTATACTGTGACGACATCGCAAACCCGTATGCCCCTGCGTCGAGCACTGCGATGAGATCCCCTGCTGCGATCGGGGGGAGTTTGCGATCCATTGCGAGGATGTCGCCGGTCTCGCAGATAGGCCCGGTGACGGTATATTCTGTGGTGAGGGGAGCATCTGCCTTGTTCGCAACGATCACCTCATGGTAGGCGTCATACATCGCAGGGCGTATGAGCAGGTTGAAGCCCGCATCCACGTTGGCAAACCGTTTGTGTGCGGATTTTGTCGAGTTGACCCGGGTGAGCAGAACTGTGGAGTCAGCAACAAGCGAACGCCCGGGTTCGACCCAGAGTTCCGGGGTGATCCCGCAGGCTTCAACACCGTCTTTGAAGACGGGGATGACCTTTGCGGCATATTCCTCAGGAGTTGGTGACGGATCGGTATCATGGTGGTAGGGAATTCCCAGTCCCCCTCCCAGATCGATGAACTCAAGCTGCACGCCCATGGTGGTGAGTTCCTTTGCGATCCGCACCATCACTTCTGCTGCGCGGACAAAGGGTTCCACATCAAGGATCTGCGAGCCGATGTGGCAGTGGAGCCCGACCGGTTTAATATTTTTACAGGTAAGTGCCTCACGGTACGCGGCCGGGATCTCCTTGTGCGGGATGCCGAACTTGCTTGTCGCAAGCCCGGTGGCGATCTTCGGGTGTGTCGGCACTTCGAGTGCCGGGTTCACGCGGAACGCGATCGTTGCCACGGTTCCTGCAATTTTTGCTGCAGCATCGAGCTGGTGGAGTTCATCGAGTGAGTCCACGGAGACTTTCACGCCTTTTTCCACAGCGAGTTTCAGGTCCGCCGGTGTCTTTGAACTGCCATTAAAAAGCAGTTTTTCCGGAGCCATGCCTGCATCGAGCGCAAGGTGGAGTTCGCCGGATGAGAAGACGTCTGCCCCTGCTCCGAGCTGCGCGAGCGCCCGCATCACCGCGAGGTTGCCGTTGGCTTTTGCGGCAAAGAGCACCTGCACCTTCGGATACCGGGCAAGAAGGGCTTTTTTGTAACTCCGGTACTGCTCACAGACACGGTCTTCACTTGTCACGTAGAGCGGTGTCCCGTACTTCTCCGCAAGTACGGTGCAGTCCTGCCCGCTGATGTGGAGATGGCCTTTTTTTATCGTGAGATGGTGAGGGAGTTTCACAAGGAAAGCCCCCGCATCCGTTCAATTGCTTCCCTGATCCGTGCCACCGGGCGCGTGATCGCAAACCGCACGTACCCTTCGCCGCTTGAGCCAAAGCCAACGCCCGGAGTTGCAACGATACCTGCCCCGGTGAGCAGTTTTGCACAAAATGCCATGCAGTCATGTACCGGCACCCAGATATAGAAGGTCGCTTTCGGCGCAGGTACGTCAAAGCCAAGGTCAAGCAGCCCGGCGATGAGCACGTCCCGGCGCTCCTGGTAGATGTCGCACGCCCTCTTTACGCAGTCCTGCGGGCCGGAAAGAGCCGTGATTGCTGCGTGCTGTATCGCATTGAAGACCCCGGAGTCCACGTTGGTCTTGACCCTTCCGAGCCCGGCGAGGATCTCCGCATTGCCGACTGCCATTCCGATCCGCCAG
>JAPKXV010000206.1 GCA_026394635.1 Methanoregula sp.
CAAGAGGAACCGTTCATCGCACGCTGCTGCCGGTCGGAGCGGGAAGGTGTCGGCAGGTACAACGGTAAATATGGTGCGGTCGTGCACTGGGGTGCATCCCCCCGGCAGATCGCAGATTCTGTCACAACTCTGATCAGGCAATGGAGGGTGCATGAAAACAATAGCAGTCGCTGAAGGGGACGGCATCGGTCACGAAGTGATCACGGTGGCACGGCAGGTGCTGGAACTGCTGCACCCGGAATACGAATTTTTCAGCGTGGAGATGGGGTATGGCA
Source organism: Methanoregula sp. (assembly GCA_026394635.1). GTDB lineage: Archaea > Halobacteriota > Methanomicrobia > Methanomicrobiales > Methanospirillaceae > MVRE01. The sequence goes on from JAPKXV010000206.1 coordinate 276, forward strand.
TGTGGGAGAAGACCGGCTGCCCGTGCAAAGACCACGAGATTGCGGCGTTAAAAAGTGCAGACGCCGCGCTGTTCGGGGCAGTAACCACCCCCCCGATGAAGGATTACCAGAGCGTTGTGTTACGGATCAGGAAAGCCCTTGACCTGTACGCGAACCTCCGCCCGGTGAAGGGCAGCGGTTTTGACATCATGATTGTGCGGGAGAACACGGAGGGGCTCTATTCCGGAATCGAGGAGATCGGAACCGACCGCGCAACGACGCTGCGGGTGGTAACACGGAAGGGAACGGAACGGATTGCAAAGGCTGCGATCCGGCTCACAAAGGCCCGACGGCTTCTTACGATCGGGCACAAGGCGAACGTGATCAAATCGGATGTATTTTTCCGGGACATCTGTATTGCGGAGGCAAAAGCCGCCGGGGTGCCGTTCAATGAAAAATATATCGACGCCCTTGCGCTGGACATCCTCCAGCACCCGCAGGCATATGATGTGGTGGTGACGACGAACATTTTCGGAGACATCCTCTCTGATGTTGCATCATTCCTTGTCGGCGGGCTCGGGCTCATGCCGAGTGCCAACATCGGTGACCGGTACGCCCTTTTTGAACCAGTGCATGGCAGCGCCCCGGATATTGCCGGGAAGAATATCGCAAACCCGATTGCAGCAATACGGAGCGCTGCGATGCTGCTGACGTATTGCGGGGATACTACCGGTGCAATGATGATAGAAAAGGCAATCCAACAGACCCTCCTTGACGGGATCAAAACCGCTGATCTCGGCGGCACTGCCGGAACCCGGGAATTTGGCGAAGCTGTCGCAAAGGAGATCGGGCGCAGGACAAAACGGTAATCAGTTTAACTCTCTACAATATATCCCCGTTAAAACTCCCCCGGGAAAAGGGGGACAATAGTTCATAGCCGGATAATTACAAACACTACGACCATAGCGATAGCGAGAGCAATGGCACGGCGATTGATGGTTGACACAAACAGGGGTTCGAACCGGAGATCATGCATGGTCTGCCATACCGGGTGAATAAGCAGCAATCCGAATGGGATAAAGACAAGAAGCCAGCGGAATGGCGGGTGGAGCAGGGCAAACAATGCCGTTGTGCCGAGTGCTATCGTCATCAATACCAGCGTGACCGCAAACGCCCGTGCCTTTCCTGCAACAACAACGAAGTTTTTCCGTATAAGCCTGTCCTTTGCAAAGTCCCGGATCTCGTTAAAGATCTCGGCGACCGCACCAAAGATAAAGACGAGTGAAAAAAAGACAGCGCCGGTCAGGTCGGGCGACCCGTACAGGAAGTATCCCATCGCCGCGTACAAGGCCGGCAACAGCCCATGATAGCGAAGATCCAGCCCTGCGATGTTTTTCACTTTGATCCCGACCGAATAGGTGGCAAAGATGAACAGTTCAAGACCCCCGGGAAGGATAAGGGGAAGCGGAAGGAGTGCGAGACAACATAAGGAAACAACAAGGAGCAGGCCGCAGATCTGATAGGATAAGGTGAGCGGGCAGGTACCGTCCGCAAGCGGGTTCCGTGGACGGGGTTCGTGCGCATCAAGACCCCGGTCGGAGATATCGTTGAGGACAAAGCCGAATGCAGCGGATGATGCAATAAATATCATCAGCACGGCGAGCATCCCGTCAAGCGGTGCAAAGGTCAGCAGTGCGCCGAAGATACCGGTAAGGAGAAAGAGCGGCCCGTATGACGTAAACCGTATCAGCCGCAGGATTGTATGAGCACGGGAACCTCGGGTAAAAGAGAGGGTGGTATAATGCATTTCTTTAGAATTTCTCTCGGAAAGTTCTTGAATGTATGGCGGAAGGGGATTACAAAAGTTCCTGACCCTATGCCCCGCGTACGCGCCTTTAATGACAACAACACCCCACCTTTCACATAAGGGAGTCGTGATCAACCGATGGCAAGTGTCCTGGTATCGCCGCTGAACTGGGGGCTGGGTCATGCCACGAGGGATATCCCCATAATCCACGAACTGACAAAGCGGGGTCATGAAGTCACCATCGCTGCCTGCGGCAATGCGCTGTCTGCCCTCAAACGGGAGTTTCCTGACTGCCGGTTCATTGATTTTCCGGATTACCCGGCGCCATACAGCGCAGGCAGTCTGTTCCTTCCGAAGTTCTGTGCTTACCTTCCTCTGATGCTTCGTGCACTGGCAGCAGAGCGGCGGGCTCTTGGCCGCATCCTGGACCAGGATCGCTTCGATCTCATCATCAGCGATAACCGGCTCGGCGTATATTCCGACCGGGTGCCGTCGCTGTTCATCACCCACCAGATCCATTTCCATTTCCCTGCGGTGATCTGGCCGGTGGAACTCTTCGCACTGCTCCTGAACAGGGAATTGCATACCCGATTTGACCGCGTGATTGTACCTGACAACCCGCCGGGCTCAGGATCGCTTGCCGGAAAACTCTCCCGCCCGCTCCTTTCCTCATCCCTGCGCACCATGTATTTTGCCGGCATCCTTGCAACTGCCCGCAAAATGGAGGTGGCAGAAGACCTTGACTATCTCATCATCATCTCGGGACCTGAGCCCCAGAGGACCATATTTGAGCAGATGGTCCTCCCGCAGCTTCCCTGCATCCCCGGCAACAAAATGGTGCTGCTGGGCAGCCCGTCTGGCCATACAGCGACATGCCCTGACCCGGACACCACCATCCAAAGCTACGTTGATACCAGCGAGAAAATCTCGCTCCTCAACCGGGCAAAATTTGTGATCTGCCGGTCCGGTTATACAACGATGATGGAGCTTGCCGAAGTGCAGAAACAGCACGGGCTCTTTGTACCGACACCGGGGCAGACCGAGCAGGAATATCTCTCTTTTTATTACCAGCAGAAGGGCTGGTTCCTGTCACAGAACCAGTATCGTCTTGATCTTGCCCGGGATGTCGCTGCAGCACTGCCGTATTCCGGGTTTCCCTCTATGCCCTCAACGACACAGAATGTCCAGGCCCTGTATGAGGAGGTGCTCGCGCAGTATGTCGAATGAAGCGGGAAGCGCAGCAGGAGATAGCAGCAGGATGCCAGGTCATGGGAGTGCATGAGAATGGATGATCTGGTCCGGTATGGAGTTCTTGCTGTTGCCCTGTTCTACGGTATACTCGCCGGCATTGCAGCCGGAGTTTTGTACGGGCTGTATATTCTTGCCATGGCTTTTGTGACGGGAAATTATTCCACGCTTATCGGGGTACTCATCCCTTTGATGGTTCTTGGTTTTATCTACGGAGTCGCGTACCTGATCCTGAAGAGACTGGGCATCCTGTGAGCATGGATGTAAGGATTATTTATCCCCCCCAATACCGTTACCTTTGATTATTCATGCGGGAGTACATTAGGATAGGAATGAATAAGGAACAGGTAACCCCCGGGTCATGTGCCGATCTGCTTACAAGGATCAAGGAGAAGCGCCCCTTGGTTCACCACATCACCAACTACGTGACCGTCAATGACTGCGCCAACATCACGCTCTGTATTGGTGCGGCGCCGGTGATGGCAGAGGCACCGGAGGAGGCAGGGGAGATGGTGGCGATGGCAGATGCGCTCGTGCTCAATATCGGGACGCTCACCGGCCAACTGGTCGGTGTCATGCTGGAAGCAGGGGGCAGGGCGAACGAATGCGGTATCCCTGTCATTCTCGACCCCGTCGGTGCAGGGGCGACGAGGATGAGGACTGATGCATCCCTGTTGCTCCTTGACCGGCTTGAGATCGCGGTGCTGAAGGGAAATGCGGGGGAGATCGGCGTGCTTGCCGGGGCAGGCGGGAAGGTCAGGGGTGTTGACTCACAGGGGTCAGGTGGGGACGCGCTTGCAATCGCACAGGCATTTGCAGATGATAAAGGTATCACCGTGGTCGTCAGCGGTGCGACCGATATCGTGACCGATGGCGCCCGCGTACTGCTGGTTGATAATGGGCATGAGATGATGGGCAGGCTCTCGGGGACCGGCTGCATGGCGGCTTCCCTTGCGGGGGCGTTTGCCGCCGTCTCCGATGATTACGTCCTCTCATCGGCAGCAGCCCTTGCAGCACTCGGGCTTGCAGGTGAGAAGGCTGCACCCCATGCTGCAGGCCCTTATTCGTTCAGGACGGCACTTTTTGACGAACTGGCTGCAATGAGTCCCGGTGACCTTGCACGGGGCGCACGGATCCGGTCGGCCTGAATTTATGAACTGCGACCTGTACGTGATCACGGACACCACACTTTCGGGTGGGCGGCCGCATGAAGAGATTGCACACCTTGCTATCGATGGGGGGGCCGATGTCATCCAGCTCCGGGATAAGACGTGCAGTATACCGGAGCTTGTTGCATCGGGAAAGCGGGTAAAGGTAGTGACCCGACAGACTGGTACCCTGTTCATCGTCAATGACCGGCTGGATGTAGCCATTGCCTGCGGTGCGGACGGCGTGCACCTTGGCCAGGATGACATGCAGGTACGTTCAGCCCGGGCAATTGCGCCGCATGATTTTCTCATTGGCGTGTCGGTGGGTTCGCGCGGTGAGGCACAGCGGGCGGTAAAAGACGGGGCAGATTACCTTGCAGCAAGTCCCGTCTTTCCCACAGCACAGAAAACCGATGCGAATACGCTCTGCGGGATTTCGGGGATACAACGTATCCGGGCAGCGGTGGATGTACCGCTTATCGCAATCGGGGGCATCGGGATGCACAATGTCTGCGATGTCATACGGGCGGGAGCTGATGGCATCGCGGTGATCTCTGCCGTTGTGGGGCAGCCGGATATCAGCGGTGCAGCGCGGGCATTGAAAGACCGGATCATGGCATGCAAAAAAGAACTGGTGCACCGTGGCAGATAACAGGTTTGCGCATGGCGCTACGGTAAAAAGTGGTGATGGGGTTCCTGCAGAATTGTCCGGAACCGTATGTTCACTATCTCATGAGATGCGTAATGGACGTGCTGGCAGTGCAGGATACATAGTTACCGGGATGCCAGAGCCTGCGTAGCGGTTAAGGTTGTCGGAACCGGTAATGGTCCGGATGCAGGGATATATTGCCATAATGGGTCAGGGGGGTTCATTGAACCACGGGGTTCAACCCTTGCACCTGCAATGCATACCATTAATCATATCACCTTTCCCGCCCATCCACATCAGTATGAAACCAAACACCCGTTTCCAGTTCACCATCATCATCGCAATCCTTGTGATGGCGGCACTGGTTGTGCTCCCGGTATCGGGAGCTGTTGCCCCGACGGCAACGGTAACGACAAATTCAGCAACTCAGGCAATACAATCCTATGTTACGGCAACCGTATCAGCACCCAGCATCACTGCCGGTCAGCCTGTCACGATCTCCGGCACCTCAACCGGACCCGCAACTGAGGTCCAGATCTGGATCTTTGCCGGAAACTATGTCAACGTGACCATGGTCCCGGTCAATCCTGACGGGACGTACTCAAAGACATATGCCACCGCAGGATTTCCTCAAGTGATATACTATGTATTTGTTCAGAGCCCGGGAACTGACAACAAGCTCCAGATAACCACAAGCGGATATTCAGGACAGGCAGTCAATGCCAATACCAGGGTGGTCATCTTCAACTTTACCGGTACAGGCAGTGTTACTGACAAGGCAGCGGTAGAAGCCCTTTCAAACGCCCTTGCTCTGCCCGGTGTTGATGACATCTACACAAAGACCCAGTTTGCGATCACCGCTTCAGGAGCGGCCTCACCGGCAACTACCACTGCCATGATGCCCGGCTCCGACCGGGACAGCCACGGCTGCATTGGCTCTGCAGGGTACACCTGGTGCGAACCAAAACAGAAGTGCCTGCGTGAATGGGAAGAGTCCTGTACAGGTACAGCCCCGACCACACCTCCTGTTTCCGCAGCCCCGACCACTGCAAAATCCCCGCTTCCGCCGGTTGTCGCCATTGCAGGGCTCGCCCTCGCATGCTGTGCAGCTGCGGTTTACCGGAAACCGTAATCATCCCTTTTTTTCGGCTCTGGTGAAATCCCTGTCCAACCTCCGGTATTAGCATTCCCTGCTGGATCGATTTTTCCCAGATATCAAAGGGGGGGATGCCAAAGTGGCGGGGGCAATGTAAATCGAAGATGTCCCGATGGATATCTTCTTTTAGTTTGCCCTTCCCTGCGGGAACGGCAAACATCCCCGAGAACGTTAAAATAGATGATTTCTACAGAGCCCTTTTTTCATTAAATTCATCCAAAAACCAATTATCCCCCGAGCCGATTCCCTGTAAGTGATAGTGTGGAATGCATGGGGTGTATCCTTGACAAAAAGTCCCTTGCCCTCCGGGGCATTGTCGCGGTTCTCGTTGGTCTCCTCGCAATTGTGGCAACAAAGTTTGTCCTTGATTTCCTCGTGTACATATTCGGCTTTTTTGCAATCATCACCGGTATCATGAATCCAGGTGTCGGGATCTCATCGGAAAAGACCGAGATCCCCAAATGGCTCCTTCTCATCACGGGTGTACTGGGGATCCTCCTTGGGATCTTTGCGCTGCTCACACCGCTTATCATCGCCATGACGATCACGATGTTCATCGCTGCATGGGCGCTGATCACCGGTATCTCGGAACTCGGGCTTGCGTTCTCCAGCAAAACCACTCCGCACCGTGCCGTGCTTGCTCTCTCCGGCATCATCGGCGTCGTGTTTGCCATCATCCTTGTCCTGATACCGGTTCTCGGTGCCTATGCCCTCGTCATCGTGCTGGGCGTCTACGCGCTGATCTTCGGGTTTATCAGTATTTTTCTTGGATTATCCCTGGGCAGGCAGAAAGTCGTGGTGGAAACCCAGACTATCCTGTAACACTCTTTTTCCATCTCGTTTTTTTAAAGCTACAGAAGGCAGATTCGAAAGCCTTTTTATTTCTGTTGCACAAAAATCAGACTATAGGTGTGAAGATGCAGGAAATCAAAAGCGTTGACATCATGTCATGGGCAAAGATCCACGCCCTGTTCGGTATCGTATTTGGTTTAATCTATGGAATTATGTTTGCACTCATGGGTGCGGCAATCGGGCTTTCAAGAGGCATACCCGGTGTCGAGGCATTCGGCGCTCTGTCTATCATCATGTTCCCGATTATCTTTGCCATCTGCGGATTTATCGGCGGGGCGATCACGGCGCTCATGTACAATTTCTTTGCCGGAAAAATAGGTGGCGTTAAGGTCGACCTTGCACCTGAATAACACCGGTTTTCTTCTCTTTTTTTATTGATCCGTTCCGTCTCCGTCATGCTTATCTTTTGGAAACCCCCCATGCCGATCATGAAACAACGAGCCTGTCTTCTCCTCCTGCTCTGTCTTGCATCGGCTCTCTGGCTGTGCGGCTGCACTACACCGCAACCACTATCAGCACCCCAATCACCGTCGCCGGCAGCAGCAACCCCCACAACAAACTTTCCTGCAGCCGGAACGGGATTTTTCTTGGCCCATGTCGATGCACTGGTTCCGGGCGCAGTATTACCGGAAGCATACACCTGCACAGGGGCGAGCGAGTCCCCCGCAGTGTCGTGGGAGAACGTCCCGACGGGTACCAAAAGCTTTGTCCTGATCGTGGATGACCCGGACGCTCCGGCAGGCACGTTCACGCACTGGCTCGTCTATAACATCCCGCAGGCTATCCGGCAGATCGACCGGGCGCAACCGAATGCCAAGGTGCTGGCAAACGGTGCACAACAGGGCGATAATTCCGCTGGCAGCCGCGGATATTTCCCGCCGTGCCCTCCCCCCGGGACGGCGCACCGTTATGTAGTTACGGTCTACGCTCTGGATTATGAGTTCTCCATGCCAACCGCAGACCGTGAAGATATCGATTGGGCAATGACCAGCCATGTGCTCGGACAGGCAAAGGCAGTAACAACATTCA
>JAPKXV010000449.1 GCA_026394635.1 Methanoregula sp.
AATTATTTGAGAAGCTAATCAGGTCCTGCTCATAATCCCGATCCTCAACAAAATAACGATCAGATAAATTCTCTATGGTTTTTTTCTCATCATCGGTAATTCTTTTGCCTTCACGATTAAAACCATAGATGAATGATAGGAAAGCCACCACACTTGAATAATAACTCGATCTCGTTGAGGATCTGGAATATTGTTTCAAGAACTGTTCTATTCGTGCCATATAGGAAGATCAGCTTAACATACATTAAATTTTTGCCTGTTTATACCACTTGGATGTGTGGATAATGCTTGAAGAAGAATACCAGCTCGATTATTTTAAAACACATGGGTTGACCCGGAAGGTCTGTAAGAGTTGCGGTTCCGCATTCTGGACAAGGGATCCCGGCCGTGAAATCTGCGGGGATGCCCCCTGTGAGCCATATAATTTTATCGGTAACCCTGTCTTTACATGCAATACGCTCGATGGTATGCGGGAAGCGTACCTTTCTTTTTTTGAAAAAAATGGGCACACCCGCATTGCACGATACCCGGTTGCTGCCCGTTGGCGCGACGATATTTACCTCACCATCGCGTCTATTGCAGATTTTCAGCCATATGTGACTGCCGGGATTGTCCCCCCTCCCGCGAATCCGCTCACGATCTCCCAACCCTGTATCCGGTTAAATGACCTTGATTCAGTCGGGAGATCCGGGCGGCACCTCACGATGTTCGAGATGATGGCGCATCACGCCTTCAATTCTCAAAGCGAGGAGATTTACTGGAAGGACCGGACCGTGGAACTCTGTGACCAGTTCCTCGAGTCTATCGGGGCTGACCTGAACCGCGTGACGTACAAGGAGCACCCGTGGATTGGCGGAGGCAATGCAGGTCCGAGTCTCGAAGTGCTCATTGGCGGACTGGAAGTTGCGACGCTGGTTTTCATGAGCCTTGGGAAACAGAAGACCGGCCATCCGGGGATCGATCTGAATGGTGTGATGTATTATCCGATGAAGACCCGGGTTGTGGACACCGGATATGGTCTGGAACGGCTTGTCTGGGCGTCAAAAGGGTCACCAACGATCTACGATGCCGTGTTTCCGGAAATGGTCAGCCGGGTCATGGGTTCAGCAGGGCTCTCCCACCTTCTGGATAACAAGGACTTCACGAAGATCCTTGCCCTCAACGCAAAGTTTGCGGGACTTATGGATATTTCCGGTTCCAACCTGTATTCGCTCAGGAAGAAGGTAGCCGCACAGATTGACGTGCCGATCGACAAACTTGACCGGATGATAACCCCGATCGAAAAGATATATGCAATTGTTGACCACACACGCTGCCTTGCTTATATGCTCGGCGACTGTATTGTCCCTTCCAATGTGAGGGAAGGATACCTCGCGCGGCTTGTCATCAGGAGAACCCTGCGGATGATGAACGAACTCAGGATCGGGGACCCGCTTCCTGACCTGATCGAACAACAGATGCATATTGTTGGTGTCAAATCCTTTGAACAGGATACGGGCGTTGTCCGTGAGATCGTAGACCGTGAGGTGGAAAAATATGGGCTGACTCTCGAACGCGGGACACGGATCGTCCAGAAGATTGCAAAGTCATACAAGGCAAAGAGCCAGAGGGTCCCGACGAGCGAGATCATCACCCTCTATGATTCCCATGGCATTCCCCCGGAGATGGTCCGGGATATCGCAACAAAGGAAGGGGCAGTTATCGACCTGCCTGACAACTTCTATTCCCAGATTGCCGATATGCATTCGGAGTCCTCACCAGAAGTCACAGAAGACGCATCGGCAAAGTACTCAGAACGGGTGCAGGGATTGCCGGCCACCAAAAAACTCTATTACGAACAACCAACGGATTTTGAATTCGAAGGGATAGTCCTTGATTTTTTTGATGGGTACGCAGTGATGGACCAGACGCTCTTTTACCCGGAGGGGTCTGCAGAGAGCATGGTTCGTGTTGATGGGGTCACCAAGATTGGCGAGGTTGTAATGCACCTCATCAGCGGCGGAATTTTAAAACGCGGCGACCGGGTTAAAGGCCTGGTGGATGAGGAGCGGCGCTGGTCGATGATGCGTCACCATACCGGTACACACATCCTGCTTCACGCGGCAAAGGAAGTCCTTGGCGCACATATCCATCAGGCCGGGGCGCAGAAGGGTCACGAGAGTTCCCGGATCGATATCCGGCACTTCAAGCACATCACCCCGGATGAACTCAGGCGTATAGAGATCGCTGCCAACCGGATGATCATGACCAGCCAGCCGGTCGAGATTGCCATAGAAGACCGGACGCGGGCTGAACAGAAATATGGCTTTATCCTGTACCAGGGAGGTGTGCCACCCGGCAGGGAGATCCGGGTGGTCAAAGTCGCGGGAGATATCGAAGCATGCGCCGGTACGCACTGCCGGAACACCGGGGAAGTCGGCGTCATCAAGATCATCCGCGTAGAGCATATCCAGGACGGCATTGAGCGAATCGAGTTTACCGCAGGAATTGCTGCACTCTATTATATGCAGAACCTTGAACAGATCATCGGTTCCTCGTCCGATATTCTCTCCGTTCAGCAGGAGAACCTTAAAGCGACAGTCACCCGGTTCTTTAATGAATGGAAAGACCAGAAAAAAGAGATCGAGCGGTTGAGCCAGAAACTTGTCGAGCTCGAAATTCAGGACATGGTCACCGAAACGATCGGTGGGATCCCGGTTGTGATCAAACGACTGGACCTCCCGGCACGCGAACTTGCTTCAATCGCAGGCACCGTTTCGGCTAAGGGAGGGGTTGCCCTGCTTGCCGCCGGAAGTGGTGAGAGCGCACGTGTTGTGCTCGCTTCAGGTGATGACCGCGTAAACGCAGGTGAGATCATCGGGCAGGTATGCGAACTCCTTGGTGGAAAAGGCGGGGGAAAACCATCGGTTGCGCAGGGTGGCGGACCAAATATCGCACAGATCGACCTTGCCTTGAAGGTCGGACGTGAGCGGATCATTGCAGCACTCCATGGCTGATCAGGTTGTAATCCTGGAACCGGGCGCGGAGCAGGCAACCAAAATCGCGAAGGCGATGGCAAGCAGGACTGCAGGGGATATCCTCAAGTTTATTGGTGATGGACAGAAGACCTCTACCGAGATCTCCGAACACCTCTCTATTCCGATGAACACGGCAAAATATCATATTGAGAATCTCCTTGATGCAGGGCTTATTTCCGTCGCCGCAACAAAATACAGCAAGTCTACACGCTCACCAACCAGCTCCTCATTGTCGCACCGAGGCAAACAAATGTCCGGTCACTGCTCCTGAAATATACCTCCCTTTTTGCGATTGTGGCATTTGGATCGCTTGTGGTTACCATCCTCAAATCCGGTATCGGCACTACCGGAAGGTTTTCGGAAGGACTGAATGCTGCACCGGATGCCCCTTCGCAGGCGGCCGGGGTTGCGTATGCAAAGGGAGCTTCCGATATGATTGCAGCTACCCAGCCTTTGGCACTTGACACCACCATTGCATTCTTTCTGGGCGGCGCAGTTGTTATCGTTATACTCCTCTGCTATGAAGTGTATATATGGAAAAAATGAGATAGGTCAGATTTTTTTTATCTTTTTTTATTCCCCAGAGATATGATTGCGATCCCGCTTATCAGACAAAGAGCGATCAGACCGGGCACGGGTGAGAGCGGAGATTTTGTGGGTGTTGGTGTTATGATAGTCGTAACCGGAGGTCGCGTGGTCACTTTGGTGGTGGGCAGAGTACTCACGGTTGCCGCTCCTGTTGGTGGGGAAGTACTGGTGACATGGAATGTGATTGTCCCTATAAACCCCTCTACATCTTTGAAATTGACATTATAATCCCCACGTGCCCCTACAGGGATTGTCTTAACAAACTGGCCATCCCCGGACCTCAGATCGTTTTTCGTCTCGATCCACTGGGGACCGAAGATTGGCCCCGAAGGGCCCCGGACTTCAATTTCTACACCATTGTTCCCTGCCTTGCGGATGGCCCCCTCAATGCGCAAGGCCTCATCTACCGTCTGGGTGAACGGTGAGGTTATGGTAATCTCGCCGGAACGGTCGCCAAGGTTTACGAGTTTGACAATCACAGAGTCTGAACTCAGGCGCGATGAATCGGCACCATGGAACTGGATCTCGACTTTGTAATCCCCGCCCCGCAACCCCGTGGTATCAAATAATTTGTACTGCGTCAGTTTATCCTCCTGAACGGTCACGGTTTGCCGGCCGATCTCAGTGGCAGTGTACCGTGACTCATATAAGACGAGGTCGAAACTTGTCCCTGCCGGAAAGTCGCTGTCAATAGAGACCTTTAAGGGTTGTCCCACCTGGATCTTCTCAGAACAGTTGATATATAATCCGTATGCGGCTGCAGTT
>JAPKXV010000248.1 GCA_026394635.1 Methanoregula sp.
GCAAGGTGCTCGATCGCACGGATCTGGTTGCGCAGGGCAAGCGCTTTCTCGAAATCCTGTCCATCAGACCGTTGTGCCATCTCCGCCCGCAGGGATTTGAGCAGCTCGCCCCCTTTTCCCTTCAGGAGTAGTGCTGCCCTATCGACTTGTTTGCGGTAATCCTCCTCGCTGATCTTCTCGATGCAGGGGGCACTGCACGACTGCATGTGGTACCGGAGACACGCCCTTTTGGGAAGCTTCCGGCACGATCTTAAGGAGAAGACCTTTTTTATGACCCTGAGCACCTGATCGCGCTCTGCTGCAGAGACGAAAGGACCAAAATAATGTGCTTCGCCTTTGCTCGTGCGCCGTGCGATCCCGATCCGTGGAAACGGTTCCCTGGTCAGCTCGATATATGCGAACCGTTTTGCATCTTTTAAATCGATATTATACCGCGGCAGGTGTTTCTTGATCAGGTTGTTCTCGAGAAGGAATGCCTCCACTTCGCTCGTTGTCGCAACAAAATCGACCGACGCGATACGGGCGATCAGGTTCCGTGTTTTAGGGTCGTGATCGGTCTTCTGGAAGTAGCTGGTGACGCGTTTTTTGAGGTCCTTAGCCTTGCCTACGTAGATGATCGTGCCGGATTCGTCGGAAAAGAGGTAGCAGCCGGGGGCATGGGGGATCTGGGAACAAGCAATCATGAACGCTGCAATATCCGTTTTAAGAACTGCCCGGTATAACTTACCGGAGTCTCAGCGACCATTTCCGGTGTCCCCGTCGCCACAATCTCCCCGCCCTCATCCCCGCCATCGGGGCCGATATCAAGGATAAAATCCGCCGATTTGATCACGTCAAGGTTGTGCTCGATCACGACTACCGTGTTGCCTTTCTCGACGAGATCGTCAAGCACCTTGATCAGTTTCTTTGTGTCATCGAAATGGAGCCCCGTTGTTGGTTCATCGAGCAGGTACAGGGTTTTACCCGTCGCACGTTTCGCCAGCTCCCGTGTCAGTTTGATCCGCTGTGCTTCGCCTCCCGAAAGGGTGGTCGCGCTCTGCCCGAGTTTCACATAGTCGAGCCCGACACGGGAGAGCATCCCGATCTTGCTTTTAATCGACGGGATGTTCTCAAAGAGTGCGAGTGCCTCCTCGACACTCATGTCCAGCACATCCGCAATCGACCTGCCCTTGTATTTCACTTCAAGCGTCTCGCGGTTGTACCGCCTGCCCTTGCATTCCTCGCATTCGATATAGACATCCGGGAGAAAGTTCATCTCGATCCGGATTAACCCGTCCCCTTCGCACGCGTCACACCTCCCGCCCTTCAGGTTAAAGGAAAACCGGCCCGGTTTGAAACCCCGCATCTTTGCTTCCTTTGTCCCGGCAAAGATCTGCCGGATCTCGTCAAAGACTTTGGTATACGTCGCCGGGTTGGAGCGCGGCGTCCTGCCGATAGGGCTCTGGTCGATCACAATCACCTTGTCGATCTCCGCATCGAAATCGATCCCGTCATGTGCCCCCGCCTGCTCCCGGGACTCGTGGAGTATCCTCATCATGCCCTTATACAACGTGTCGTAGATGAGTGTTGACTTCCCGCTCCCGGAAACCCCGGTTACTACAGTAAAAAGACCAATCGGGAGTTTTGCATCGATATTTTTTAAATTATTCTCACGGCAGCCCCGGATCGTGATGAACTTTGAGGATTTTCTCCGGTGGTCCGGAACCCCGATGGATTTTGCACCGGACAGGTACTGCCCTGTTAACGACTTTCTGTTCTTCTCGATCTGCTGTGGCGTCCCTTCCGCTACTATCGCACCTCCGTGAAGCCCGGCACCGGGCCCGATATCGATCACATGATCAGCAGAGCGGATCATATCCTCATCATGCTCCACCACGATCAGCGTGTTGCCGAGATCGCGGAGCGTCCGAAGGGTCTCGATCAGTTTCCGGTTGTCCCGCTGGTGCAGCCCTATGGATGGTTCGTCGAGCACATAGAGCACCCCCATCAGGTTGGAACCGATCTGTGTGGCAAGCCGGATCCGCTGCGCTTCGCCGCCGGACAGGGTGCCGGCATTCCGCGGGAGCGTGAGGTAGCCAAGCCCCACCTTCTCCAGGAACTCCAGCCGTGAACGGATCTCTTTGATGATCTGCCGGGCAATCTCGATCTCTTTTTCGTTAAGTTTCAGCCCGCCAAAGAACCCGATGCACCCGCTCACCGACAGATCGGTCACATCAATGATCGATCTCCCGTTGATCCGTACCGCGAGAACCTTATCCTTGAGCCGCTGTCCCTTGCATTTCGGGCAGGGAAATATCCGCATGTAACTTTCCAGTTCCCGCTTGCGCCAGTCCGACTGCGTCTGCGCATAGAGCCGGGCTGTCTGGGGAAGAAGCCCTTCCCACTCGCCGTGGTGCGACCACTGGGCATCCCCGTTTTTCATGCTCATCGAGAAATGCATCCGCTCGGTCGAACCAAACATCAGCGCGTTGTACTGC
>JAPKXV010000360.1 GCA_026394635.1 Methanoregula sp.
CCGGCTCAAAAACCCTATCCGGCGCAACGGGGAACGCTGGGAAGAGACGACCTATGATGCGGCAATTGAGGAGGCGGCGCAGATCCTGCTCGATGCCGACCGCCCCGTCCTCTACGGGTGGAGCAGCACACACGGGGAGGCGCAGAGCCTGGGCGTGCACCTTGCAGAACTGATCGGGGGTGTGATCGACAGCACGACCTCGGTCTGCCATGGCCCGTCCATCCTTGCGATACAGGAGGTAGGGCACCCGGGCTGCACGCTCGGGCAGGTGAAGAACCGGGCCGATCTTATCATCTACTGGGCGTCCAACCCGATCGATGCACACCCGCGCCACATGAGCCGGTACACGACCTACGCGACCGGGTTCTTTGTAAAGGATGCACAGCGTGACCGCAAGGTGATTGTCGTGGATACGCGCCGCACCCAGTCTGCAGACGTTGCAGATGAGTTTGTGAAGATTAAACCCGGCGGAGACTATGCAGTCCTTTCCGCACTGCGGGCAATTGTGCGGGGGAGGGGAGACGTCGTGCCACCGGAAGTCGCCGGTGTTACCCGCGAACAACTGGTACGGGTTGCCGACATGTGCAAAGCGGCAAAGTTCGGGGCGATCTTCTTTGGCCTCGGGCTCACCATGACTGCAGGGAAGAACAAGAACGTGCGCAACGCGATCGAACTCACCGATGAACTGAACCGGCATACCAAGTTCATCATCAGCCCGATGCGGGGGCACGGGAACGTATACGGGAGCAACGAAGTCTTCACGTGGATGACCGGGTACCCGTACGCAATCGATTTTGCCCGGGGAATTGCGTTTTACAACCCAGGCGAGACCACCGTCATCGATATCCTGAGCCGGGGCGAATGCGATGCCTGCCTTGTTGTGGCAAGTGATCCAGCCGCCCATTTCCCACGCTCCTGTGTACAACACCTCGCAAAGATCCCGGTCATCCAGATCGACCCGCACCCCAACGCAACAACCCACCTCTGCAAACTCCAGATCCCAGGATCCGTTGCAGGCATTGACGCAGAAGGTACCGCGTACCGGATGGACGGGGTGCCGATACGGATGAAATCCATCATCACTACGGGCATCCCGAATGATACCGAGATCCTCCAGAAATTGTACAACCGCATCCGGGAGGTGAAGGGAGAATGACCGAACTGCTCATAAAAAATGCCTGTGTATTTGACCCGCTGAACAATATCCGCGGCGATCTCATGGATATTGCCATCCGGGACGGGCGGATTGTAGAATCGGTGCAGGACCGGGCAGAGGTGATCGATGCAGAGGGTTTTCTCACCATGCCCGGGGGGATCGATTCGCACTCCCATGTCTGCGGCACCAAGGTGAACTTCGGGAGGTACATGAGCCCGGAGGATATGCGGGCGGGAAGGACAGCACGGCGCGGGAAGATGCATGTAACCAGCGGCTACTATGTCCCCACCACGTACGGGAACAGCTACCGGTACAGCGCGATGGGGTATACCACCGTTCTTGAAGGAGCGATGGCACCGCTGGAAGCCCGGCACACGCACGAGGAATTTACCGCAACCCCTCACCAGGACATGCTGGCAAACACGCTCTTTGACGGGAACTGGTCGATCATGGAGGCGGTGCAGAAAAATGATGAAAAGCGTGCAGCTGCGATCGTTGCATGGACGCTTGCTGCAGTGAAGGGGTTTGCCATCAAGCTGACCAACCCGGGGGGAACAGAAGCCTGGGGATGGGGCGAGGACATCACGGGCATCCATGATACCGTGCCCAACTTCAACGTGACCCCGGCAGAGATCATCACAACGATGATAAAGGCAAACGAACTCCTGCACCTCCCGCATTCCGTCCACCTTCACTGCAACAACCTTGGAAAGCCCGGGAATTTCCGGACAACCCTTGACACATTCGATCTCGTCCCGGACCTTAACCCACTTCGGCAGACACTGTATGCAACGCACGTGCAGTTCCACGCGTATGGCGGGACGACGTGGAGGGACATCAACTCAAAAGCCGCGGAGATTGCAAAGGCGGTCAATGCAAAACCGCAGATTGTC
>JAPKXV010000321.1 GCA_026394635.1 Methanoregula sp.
ATTGGGTGCTTTTCGATACAAACTACATCACGAAAGGTGTATTTACCGACTATTCCAGCCTTGATGTCCGTTTGCTGCCTCCGGGTGAATACTGGATCCGTGTGGACGCAAGCGCTCCAGATGCGCCCAATGATCGGGAGGAAATCATGGGATCTGGTATTACCGTTGGAACAGCCGGCCGTTCCTATATCAAACTCGAATAATTTTTTATACATGATGTCATAATTTTTCAGGTATGAACAACTGTTTGAGGGATCTTTTTTAAGTGGGCGCATCCCCCAAATCGGACGGATGTTATCTCTGATAAAAACTGTGACTTTTTCGCTATGTATAAAAACGAGCGGACCCAGCGGGAATCGAACCCGCGTCCTTGGGTCCGAAGCCCAAGAGGATGTCCTCTACCCCATGGATCCTTCTGCATGTTTTCTCATCAAAAGTTATTAAGCGTTTTCTCCCAAACTCTATTGAATGATCCTCTCCGGAACTGAAATTCGCAACCGACTTGGGGATGACTCTCTGAAAGGAAATCTGGTGATACGGCCATATAGTAGCGATTGCCAGCAACCCGCTTCATATGATCTCCGTGCGGCTGACAATGTTCTTGTCCCTAAAAACACCTGCACGCTCGTATCCAGTCTGGAATGGGTAGAATTATCCGGAGATCTGGCCGGAACGTTACGATGCCGTTCATCGCTGGGAAGAAAAGGTATTCTTCTCGGTGGTGGTTTCGTGGACCCCGGTTTTCGCGGGCAACTGACCCTGTGCCTGACGAACATGGGAGCTACAGACCTTGAGATTCACCAGGGTGATCGCATTGTACAGATGGTCCTTCACGAAGTAAGGGGGGGAACTCACCTCTATGAAGGACGTTATCAGGACAGCAAAGGGGTAGTGGAGGCACATCAGGTATGATTCGTACCGAGCGGAAATATATCGAGATTCTGAGGATTTTAAAGGAACACCGGGAACCCGTTGGAGCAAAGCGGCTCTCGGAACTCATGGCTGATCGCGGATTCATCCTGAGCGACCGTGCAGTCCAATATTATCTCAGTTACCTCGATACCATGGGTTTTACGGAAAAGATCGGCAATCAGGGCAGGATATTGACACCTGCCGGATTCCAGGAAACCGATAATGCACTTGTTGATGATCGCATCGGTTTTGTCATCTCAAAACTCGAGCGTCTGGCATACCGCAGCACATTTGACCCCGCTACCGGCACCGGGGATGTAGCATATAATCTCTCCATTGTTCCCCAAGGATCTCTCGACCGCATCCGGGCAGCTTTTGATGAGGTTGCAAAAACAGGATGTGGGTTCTTCTCCTCGTACCGGATCATTGACAATGACCCCCGGATCCCGCATGGCTTTGCAGGTTTTATTACAATCTGCAGCATCTCTATGGATGGTGTCTTTCAACGGAACGGTGTCCCGGTAAAGATGGCATATGGGGGGAGGCTTGAAATCGCAAACGGGACGCCACGACGGTTTGTTGACCTGATCGGCTATCGGGGAACGACCATTGATCCTCTTGAACTGTTCATTTCTTCAGGACTCACATCGATCAACAGCTACTGCAGAACACAGTCAGGGATTGCGCTTGCCAACGTGCGCGAAGTCCCGGCATCCTCCCTCCACCAGGTACAGGAGATTATTAAGCAAATGAACCAGTCAGGTTTCATTTTTCCGGTGAAGATGGGGAACCAGGTATTCAACCTCCCGCGCAACCCGTACCGTCTTTCGATTGTTGCATTCAGCGGCCTGAATTTCATCGGCAACGTGGTAGAGCAAGGCCTGGAAATTAAAACCGAGATTGGTGCCGGGAATATCCCGTTTGCCAAAGTGATGGAGACAAACTGATCATCTCACCCAGCTGATCTCGTCATCATCACCAGATCTTTTTTTATTGTGTTTTTTTAATGACGGTTCGATCTCCTTCGGTCGTTCGGCAATTTTTATATCGGGTATGACCGTATCGCTGTCTTGGGATGTCCGCTCGCGTTGAAGGTTCGTGTGAAGGAGTGCATCATCCCGAACAACCTGCGGAACATCTTTTAACTTGAAGATCTCCTGCTCAAAAAATCCGTCTTTTTTCCGGGGAGGTGCCTGTTTGATCCAGTCATCGATGCTGCCTGCCTCGTCACTCTGCACCGTTTCTGTCCCGGACTCTCTGTCTTTGGAGGAGATCTTTTTGTCGGGAACATCCTTTCGATGGGATGGTGTTGGAGGAATGGTCCGGTCATGGTCCTCTCCCTTTTTATAAAGCACAATTTTTTTTGGGTCAAGCTTTTTATGGATCACGTGGCGTGAACCCTCACCCGAATTACTTTTTTGTGAAGGAGTATCCTCGGCATTAACCTTGTGCGGGGGATGTGAGGGGGATGCTGTATCTGGTGTTTTCTGGAGAGGCCTGTCCAGTTTCTGGTCCCGCCCGATAGCAATCAGTCTCTGCTTCTGCAGTTCACGTTCGATCTTTTTCCTCTCCTGCTCTTTGAGCCTGGTACGGTCATCCAGAGATGCCGGTATTTTATCCGGCGAATGGGGTGATTGGTGGGAAGCAAGGATCTTTTTTACAGGAATGTACGCTTCTCTCTCCGGTGCCGGAATTGAACCTGTTGCATGGGTCGTCTCATGCGGTTTTGTAATAATTACACGCCGCTGATGCAGGACGGTTACCGGTTTGGTTTTCAAAGTTCCTGCAGGGGACTCCTCATCCCAACCCATTGCCGGGGGCGGTGGGGAAGGAATCCTTTCAGGTTCACCCGACACGTTATTTTTGGGAATGGATATCATCACATCCCGAAGTACGGGTGTCCGTTGAGAGGTACCGGAAGATGCTGCGACGGGCTCCCTGCGGGAATCCTTCCCGCTGACTCCTGTATCGCCAGGTGCCTGTTCTGCTGCCAGGTGTTGATTATACTGGGCACGGATCTCTTTGAGTTCCCCGATACGTGGAATATTTTCAAGGCCGGTCAGCATGACGATGATAGCAACAAATCTGGTGCTGGTCACCGGATAGTCCCCGGACCTCGTCTCGATCCCGGCAATGCTGCGGTCTATCCATTTCCGCACGGTCATATACCCCTTCATCGAGAGTTCATGGGAAGGCCCCGCGATCAGCACGAGGGCTTTATGGGCGCTGGTCAAATCGCATGGGGTAGAAACCTCGTGGTAGATTGCCTGCTTTGCCAGTTCCACGATTCGCGAGGCTTTTTTCTGGTGTTCGTCAGCAAAAAAACCGGTCGGCCGCAACTTCGAAAGAAAATTCAGGGGGTTTTGGGGGATTTGCTCCACGGCATATCCAATGGTGATAAAGCCCATCCCCTTCATTGTATTCAGGACTTCTCCGGAATCAAGGACGACCTCTGCCAGTTCAATCCCGCCGTCCGCTTTAAATTCCCCCGCCCTGAGTATGAGGCTGATCCTCCGGACAATGGCATCATTCAACAGGGAATACATCTTCTGGACGGGAGATACTACCCGGTCCGGCTTTTTTTTCAGCCCCCACCGTACTGCAAACCCCTCATCCTCACGCGCAAGAGCCTTCTGCTGGGATTTGATCTTTTTGTACCATGTTTCGTTATCGAAGAGGATCACCCCGTCAAGCACGGGGGCTAGCATTTCGATATCATCTGCAGCCTTCGCCGAGCACCGCTCCCCCTCAGCAAGGCAGGGAAGCGTGACAAGCCCGAAGATCGGCTCTGCCATGGAAGTACGAAGTGCTGCAACGATATGGGATGCAGAGTCAATAAGCCCGCCCCCCAGCCCGGCACAGATAAATATTGCATCCGTTTCACCCGTTGCCATTGTCTGGACGCGTGCGGTCACTTCTGCGATGTCGATGGTTGCTGTTGAACCTGTATCCAAGGGATCCTGCGGATGGGGGATGTCAATCGGGGGGAAATAGATCTTTGATGATTCCGGAAGCGAGGTGAGTTGTGAGAGGCTGTCGGGATCGACATCCACCACAAGTGACTGGACACACGCCACCTTGCTGCTGCGACGGTCGGTACCGTAGAGCCTATCCACAATTCTTCCCCCTGCCCCGCCAAGACCAATCGCCAGGATCCGCATAAAAACGCCGTTTAAGTTCTGGTAAAATTAACCCGTGTTTAGTGGTAAAATATTGGTTCTTATTAGTTCAATATCTTATAGGGTTTGACATCGGACTTTATAGTTTATGAATCAGACGTGATGGCAAACGATACGTTAATGAAAGGATTACCGTAATGGTGGTTCCCATGAAAAAATCCATTTTATACGATCCATCAAATAACCTTCAAACCCGCTATCGAACCGGGAAATCTTCCTGCGATTATCTCCGATAAAATGATCACATTTACAAATCCGACTAGAAAATCAAGCCTTTTTGTCTGATTTGACCAGAATCAAGCGCCATGATCAAATTAAAATGATAATTTATTTAAGTGCGTGTACGGTAATACTCAATGAGGTGAATAAGCCTTGTCATATGGAATAGAATTTGTACCAGGAAATGTCAACGTAAAGCAAGTAGTTAACTTCTGTAAACTTGCGGAGTCAAAAGATATCGACTTTGCATGGATCACTAACCACTACAACAACCGCCACTGCTACCCGACGCTCGCTGCAATCGCCCAGGCGACCACGACCCTCAAGATGGGTCCGGGTATCATGAACGCATTCACTGACACGCCGGCAGCCATGGCATCGTTCTTCTGCACATTGAACGAGATCTCCGACGGGCGTGCAGTGCTCGGTATCGGACCCGGTGACCTCTCGACGCTCCCGAAGCTTGCAATCAATGCTGAAAAGCCGGTTGCCCGCCTCGAAGAGGCAGTCGTACAGATCCGGAAGCTCTGTGCCGGTGAACAGGTGAACAAGTCCGGCATGCAGTTCTTCGATTACGATGGTGCGAAGCTGACCGGTGTCAACCTGCCAGGCAAGAAAGGCGTTCCAATCTACATTGGTGCAC
>JAPKXV010000374.1 GCA_026394635.1 Methanoregula sp.
AAATCCAGACCATGGCGCAGATCCATACCCGGCTCTATGAGAGTAAACAGTTCGGAAAAATCAGCTTGCCGGGTCAGATCCACGACCAGATAGCCGGGTTATCAAATATTTATTCACATAAGGGACACGAGATCAGCTGTGAGATTAATTCCAATGAAGTATTTCTCCCGGTAGATCAGGCTATCCCCTGTGCGCTTGTCGTGAATGAGATCCTCTCGAACGCGTATAAACATGCCTTCAAAGGGAAAAAACAAGGTACAATTGAGATTTTTGCATTGCAGAAGGATGGAAAGATCAGAATCACTGTCCGTGATGATGGAGTAGGGCTGCCCAGCAATTTTGATATCAGTCATACCACCAGTCTTGGACTCAAACTGATCAGGACACTGGTGCAGCACCAGTTAAAGGGATCAATTTCGTTTAAGAGCCAGAATGGTACTGAAATCAGTATGGAATTTCCTGTTACAATGGTGGGGACTTAACTATGTCGAAAATACTTGTTGTTGATGATGAAGCGGACAAAACCGTGGGGAGTATCCGGGTTTCCCCTTGTCAGGAAGGCGTTTTAGAACGCCAGAGTTCGTGCGATGGGAAATATCGGCAAGGGCAATGTTATGTATCTTGTTGCGCCGAAGGACCCTGGAATCGGGAATGTATTCCCGGTAGCCCATCCTCCTTTAAATATACAGTGCAGGTAATAGTTTCATCAATGTCATAAAGGTGGTGCTGACGTATGAAAAAAAATAAGATTGCCGTAATCGCAGGAACGGCAGAATTTGAAAAAGTCCCCTCAGGGATCAAGGGCTTTGACGATATTACCGGAGGCGGACTCCCGAAAGGACGACCGTCTCTTGTCAGTGGCGGCCCGGGGTGCGGGAAAACACTTTTTGCAATGGAGTTCATCGCCCGGGGGATAACCGATTATGGCGAACCCGGCGTCTTCGTCGCGTTTGAGGAGAAGATCGACGACCTGAAGAAGAATTTCAAATCGATGGGATTCGATCTCGACGACCTCGTCCGCCAGAAAAAACTGGTCCTCGACCACATCACTATCGACCGCTCCGAGTTCGAGGAGACCGGCGAGTACGACCTCGAAGGTCTGTTCATCCGGCTCGGAGGGATGATCGACGAGATCGGCGCGAAGCGGGTCGCCATCGACACCTTAGAGGCTCTCTTCTCCGGCTTTACCAATGAGGCGATCCTCCGGTCGGAGCTGCGCCGGCTCTTCCTCTGGCTAAAGGACCGGGGTGTGACTGCTGTCATCACGGGCGAGCGCGGGGACCGGACGATCACCAAGTACGGTCTTGAAGAGTATGTCGCAGACTGCGTCATCACTCTCGATCACCGGCTCATGAACCAGATCGCGACCCGGCGCCTGCGCGTCGTCAAGTACCGGGGCAGCATTCACGGCACGGACGAGTACCCGTTCCTGATCAGCAGCGATGGCATCTCCGTCCTCCCTATCACCTCGATGTCCCTCACCCACACAGCATCGGAGGAGCGGATCTCCACCGGTATACCCCGGCTCGATACGATGCTCGGGGGAAAAGGGTTCTACCGCGGGTCATCCATCCTTGTCTCCGGGCAGGCAGGGACGGGAAAGACAAGCATCGCCGCGACGTTTATCGATGCAGTGTGCAGACGCAACGAGAAGTGCCTCTTCTTCATCTTCGAGGAATCCGAGAGCCAGCTCATGCGGAACATGAGGTCCATCGGGATCGACCTTGAACCGTGGGTCAAAAAAGGGCTCCTGAAGTGTCACGCGGTCCGACCGACGGCATACAGTCTCGAGATGCACCTTTCCATAATGCTGAAGCTCATCGGGGAGTTCAAGCCCAGAGTTGTGGCAGTCGATCCCATCTCCAACCTCTACCCCATCGGTGACGACATTCAGGTACGCTCGATGCTGATGCGCCTCATCGATTTTGCCAAGTCCCTCCAGATAACCGGGCTCTTCACCAACCTCTCGAACGACGCGAATTCCGGGACTTATACGTTCGAGCCGACCGAGATGCACGTATCTTCCCTGATGGATGCATGGCTCATCCTCAAGAACGTCGAGGGAAACGGGGAGCGGAATCGTGCGTTCTCCATCATCAAGGCACGGGGGATGGCACACTCAAACCAGCTCCGCGAGTTCGTCCTGTCGGATAAGGGCATCCAGCTCCTCGATGTATACAAGGGCAGCGAGGGCGTCTTCTTCGGCTCCGCCCGGATGGCGCAGGAAAGCGGGGAAATCGACGAACGGCTCCGCAAGAACGAGGAGATCGAACGGAAAAAGCGTGAGATTGAGAGCAAGCGGAAGCTGATGGAGATCGAAATCGAGATACTTAAAGAGAAGTACGCTCGTGAGGAGGTGGATATGAAGATCCTCATTGGACAGGATATCTCCCGCGAGAAAGCGGAAGCGAAGACCACAAAGGAGATCGCGACCCAGCGCCAGATCGACCGGTGACCCGGACCGCACCAGTGAGACGAGGTGAACGTATGCCAACAAAACCTAAGACCAATCAGAAGGAGAAAAAGAAGGAGAAGAACGAAGAGCCGGAGGGTGAAACATGGATCCTGCGGCTATACGTTGCAGGGCAGACCCCGAATTCTTTGATTGCTTTTGAAAATCTCAAGAAGATCTGCGAAGATCATCTCGAATGCAAGTATACCATTGAGGTCATCGATCTCACAAAACACCCACAGCTCGCAAAAGATCACCAGATCATCGCCGTCCCCACCCTGATCCGGAAGCTCCCGGTCCCGGTCAAGAAGATCATCGGGAACCTTTCCAACACCGAAAGAGTTCTTGTGGGTCTGGACCTCCTGAAGGTGACGTAACGTGAATGCTACCGTAAAGAAGAAGGCACAAGGCGATGTGACCGCCGAGTATGAGGCGGCACTAAAGAAGCGGAAGACCGATCACTACGTGCTCCGGCTCTACATCGCCGGCAACAACATCCGGTCACAGACCGCGGTCGAGAACGTGAAGAGGATCTGCGAGGAGTACCTGAAAGGCTACACCCCCAACCCCTGCGTAATATGCAACGAGAAGATAAAATTCGGACTTTTGCATGAGAAGGCGCTCTCATTAGACGCAGATCTTATAGCAACCGGCCATTACGTCGATAAGGGTTTTAATAAGAGAACCGGCAGATTTTTTCTTAAAGAGGGGCCTCACAACAGTAACAGACCCAGCATGACAAAAAACACTGCCGGAAATGGCATGAAACGGGAAGAAGCGGACCTCAAAAAAGAGGTCGAGGAGCTACGCGGAAAGGTCAGCGAGCTCGAAGAAACCCTCGACGCTATCCGAACGGGTGAAGTTGATGCAATCGTCGTGTCGAAAGGTGACGCCCAGCATGTCTACACGATCGACGGAGCAGACCACCCGTACCGGGCTCTCGTAGAGAATATCAGGGAAGGTGCGCTCACCCTCTCCCGGACCGGGATGATCCTGTACACCAACACGCGATTTGTCGAAATGGTGCAGTTGTCCCCGGACAAGGTGCCCGGCACGTCTATCTTCGATCACGTCTGCCAGGAGTACCGCACTAAGATCGAGGAGGCGCTGAGCGAGATAGTGAAAACGGCATGCCGGATCAATGTCCGGATCCGGCAGGGGACTGGTTCCCTCCCTGTCATCATCTCCATGAACTCGCTCTTCTCTGATGAGGACACGAAGATCAGCGTCGTCGTCACCGACCGGAGAAAAGACGAAAACCGGATCCGTGACGCGGTTATTGCTGCTGACACCGACAACAAGATCATATTCTGGAACGAGGCAGCGACCAGGACGTACGGCTGGGAACCCCAAGATGTCATCGGTCATAAGGCGATCGAAGTTGTAGTTCCGGAACTATCAAAAAAGGACGCACGGAAGATCTCGGCTCAGCTTAACAGAGGGGAGATCTGGTCCGGGGAATACATCGTGCGTCACCGGGACAGTCACGAATTTCCCGTTCATGTAACTGACGCCCCCCTTTTCGATGACTACGGGAATCTCCTCGCTATCATCAGCGCAAGTCATGACATCAGCGAACAGATTCAAAAAGAAGAGGAACTTGGTGCAGCTATCCAGGAAAAGGAAGTCCTGCTTCGCGAGATCCATCACCGGGTCAAGAATAATCTCCAGCTGATATCCGGTCTGCTGGATATGACCCGGATGCGGACGGCTGATGAATCAACAAACAGCATACTGACCGATATAATGCTCAAAATCCAGACCATGGCGCAGATCCATACCCGCCTCTATGAGAGTAAACAGTTCGGAAAAATCAGTATAACCGACCAGATCCGGGACCAGATAACGGCATTATCAAATATTTATTCCCATAAGGGCTGCGAGATCAATTGCGCGATTCATTCCCGGGAAGTATTTCTCCCGGTAGACCAGGCACTGCCCTGTGCACTTGTTGTAAATGAAATCCTCTCGAATGCGTATAAACATGCCTTTGTGGGGCGAAAACAAGGCACAATTGAGATTTCTGCATTGCAGGAGAACGACCGGATCAGAATCACTGTCTGTGATGATGGAGTAGGGCTACCCGACGATTTTGATATCAGCCGTACCAACAGTCTTGGACTCAAACTGGTCAGGACACTGGTGCAGCACCAGTTGAAGGGATCAATTTCGTTTAAGAGCCAGAATGGTACTGAAATTAGTATGGAATTTCCTGTTATAATAGAGGGAACATAACTATGTCGAAGATACTTGTTGTTGATGATGAAGCGATCATCACGATGCAATTGGAAGAACGTTTAACCGCAATGGGATATACTGTTGCAGGCATGGCTGCGTCCGGTGAAGACGCTATCGATAAGGCGCGGAGTCTCCGACCTGACCTTGTGCTGATGGATATCGTAATGCCAGGAAAGATGAATGGTATTGAAGCAGCACAAATCATAACAAAGGAACTGGATATCCCGGTTGTTTTTGTCACATCGTATGCTGACGATACCATCATTGAAAAAGCAAAAAGTGTCCGACCCTACGGCTATATTGTAAAACCATTCAATGAACTGGAAATCAAAGCAGCCATTGAAGTGGCACTGTTCCGAAAAGCGACAGAACAAGAGGAGCAGAAATTAAGAATATCTGCACAGGAAAAAATTTCAGCGGGAATAGAAACCGACACTCTGGCAGAGGATGGTCTTTCCTATCTCGATCTGCCGGAAATAAAAACCGTACTTTTAAAAGATATCTTCACCGAAATCGTTCTCTTCCTCTACACTGACCAGGTAGTAAAAGAGCCAATATTTAAATTTGCATTGGAAGAGGGTATAAAAAAAGGAGGACGCAATCTGTTTGCCTATTCCCAGTCAACTCTCCAGAAATATTTCCCAAAAGAGATCTCAAAAAAAGAACTTTACACCCACCGGATAAAAAGAAACGAAGTTTTTGCCCTGCTACCCATCCTTGAAAAGTGCACTGAATCCATACTGTATGCAGGTGCAACGAATTCATTGCAAATCCTGCTTGATTTTTCTGAGACCGAAGAGTTCGATGATATTCTTGCCATCAGGGATCTGCTTCTTTCAAAAAAGGAGAACAAGACCCCCGTGTCCGGGATCATTGCCCTGAATATAGGGAAAATCGATCATACCCTGATAAAAACCTTGGCTGAGGGTATTCCCAAGATCATCGTATCAACCGGGAAAGAAACGACGCTTTCATTTGCCCATCATACATTTCCTGCCGATTCTGTTTCAGTTGTTCCCCAGTCAACCATCGATGATGTTATAAAAAAGTCACTGGAACCGGTGGTCCTCTCTCTTCTGGATAAACCGATTTCAGGGTATGATATCGTTCATGAGATTTACAGGCGACACAATGTTCTTATTCCACAGGCAAGAGTTTACACCATCCTCCATGATCTTGAGGAAACCGGGTACCTTGAGATCAAGGTTTCAGGAAAATCCAAAATGTATTGTCCCACAGAAAAAGGAAAAAAACATATCAGCCAGAAACTCAATGACTTCAAGAGGGTGTTCCAGCATATATTAGTGAGCGAAAATAAAATAAACGCTGATATTACCGATAAAAAATAATGAGAAGGGTACCAGAAACCATCCAATGAGCCTATAATTTTTGAACTGCCATTGGGGGGATTAAATTTTATAAACGACCGGTGTCCTTTGCGGCAACGAAATTTAAAACGTTTTGCAACTATTCAGATCCTAAAACACAAGTTCCCCATTTTTTCAAAAGTCCGGGGATTTCCCGATAGAAACAAACCGGCATAGCCGGGATCATCGAACGGCAGGATTGGATCCACTTAGCTCATCAGTAAAGATCGTACCGTTATAAGCCCGGATAGCCGGGTCAGAGATACGACTAAACCGGAACAGTCGGGCATAAAAGTCGGACATTCAAATGGATACCAGAATCCAAGAAAAAAACCGGGGCACACCCGACCGGCTTCATTGTTATCCATTTTTTTGAGATCTCGCGTGACCATCAGTACCGATCTGTGCAATAGGTGGTGATCCGGTTCCAAACCGGGCGTATTTCCGGATAGACCGGTCTTTCGCGACCGTCTAGTTTCGGGGGTTTTTCGACACAGTTTCCCCGATTATCTATATAAACAGGCAGATTGGCGAACTGACGGTTTTACATGCAGAAAAACCGGCTAGTTTAAATCAGTTTGGAAGCAGGATCTGGTGACTGATCGGGCTACTGGACTGGAGAAGGACAAAAGGCGTTTTTTGGCATGGCACTTCCGGGAAGATCCGATCAGTCTTGCAGAGAGGCTATTTGGTACTGAATGGTTACAAGTATTTTTGAGTCAGGAAGAGTGTTTTATCCTCAAGTATTCTCACTGGATGAACGCACTCCAATATATGCTGCAATAGAGGCTGTTGCATAAATATTTTCGATTGTACTTTTGTGCCTATTGAAGTCAGAATTATCCCTGCATTTTTGCTGGAATGCATTCTCTCCAACCCCAATTATACAAATGGGTTGCTATTTTTGAGTTATGCAACAGCCTCAATAGATGTTGCAAAAAATGAAATAACCCGTGAAGTATATCACCCGAACCGGCATTAAAGATGACTATCAAGGAGTATACCATGACAGGTACAAAAAAAAGTACAGGAAAAATTTTCTCGATTGTTTTTACTGTAGCGTTGATCTGCCTGATGACTGCTGTGATAATTCCCGGCGTGAATGCCGCTTCAGCAGTGGATCTTGGATCAGCCGGTAATTATGCAATTCTGGCAAAAACAGGAATCTCGACCACAGGAACAACAATGATCACCGGAAATATCGGTGTCAGTCCAATTGCTGCGACGGCAATTACTGGATTTGGACTAACCATGGATGCATCAAATCAATTTTCTAGATCCTCATTGGTGACAGGAAATGTATATGCAGCCAATTACGCGCCTCCAACTCCCGCTACAATGACTACAGCTGTAAGCGCCATGGAAGCTGCGTACACGAGCACAGCAGGACAAACACCTTCCAGTGCTACTGAACTTTACGCCGGGAATCTCGGTGGAAAGATCTCACTCTGGATGCCCAAGGTAATTCGGGTGCTGTCTGGATCTTCCAGGTGGCAGGAGATCTCACCATGAATTCCGCGTCGCGTGTTGTATTGGCGAACGGCGCACAAGCGCAGAATGTCTATTGGCAGATTGGCGGTGGCACTGGTGCGATAATTGGATCGGGTGCGCATGCTGAAGGTAATTTACTCACTGCAAAGGCGATCATCATGGGCAGTGGAGCATCACTCAATGGGAGGGCACTGGCACAGACTGCTGTTACCTTGATCGCGGATACAATAACAGCAACACCATCAACATCCACCCCCGCACCGGTACAAACCGTTACGCTGGCACCGGGACAAACCGCTACACCGACACTGGCACCGGGACAAACCGCTACACCGACACTGGCACCAGGACAAACCGCTACACCGACACCGGTACAAAAGTATGAACCAATACCAACATCCGCACCAACAGCCCTAACAACCACCGTTCCGGTGAATGTTGGAGGAAGCTCCGATGTAACCAAGGTGAATGTAACAGGCACCGGGAATAACGACATGATTGTCACCGGTATCGCAGCATACGACCCCGGGAAGAATGTCGTAACGCCTCCCGGCACCGTGTACCGGTATTTTAATCTCGTACCGGCACGGTACACCACTGTCGATGGGGTAGCGATCTCATTCAGTGTGCCGAGTCAGTGGCTCGATGACAGACAAATCCCCCCGCAGAGTATTGTACTGTACCATCTCGATGGCGGCACCACGTGGACAGCCCTACCGACAAAACTGGTTGAAATTGAGGGCGCAAAGGTTGACTACAATGCAACAAGCCCCGGTTTCTCGCTGTTTGCGATCACCGCGCAGAACTATCCGGTAACCGCAACAGTGAAGACAGCTGCACCTACAGTATCTACCGTGGCACAAACACCCGTTGCCACGCAGACAACTGCACAGCCCACGCAGATACCGACAACAAAATCACCGGTTCCGGTCTGGGTACCGGTAACTGCGGTCTTCGGTGCACTGCTGATCATAGCAGTTGTTTCCGACCATAAAGGGAAAAATTCCTGAACGGAAATTTCTCTCTATTTTACTTTTTTTTGATTTTTACCGAAGTTGGTCTTAAAACATGTGCATGGCGCTGTATGAACCGGTTCACAACCACATCTCACTTGCGGTTCCGGTAGTTCATGTGGTGAAATTAGCATCCAGAATCTGTTCTGAAGTACACAATTGCCTGTTGAGTCCGGGTAACGGCACTCCCGGATCGCTTTTGCAGTCAGTACAAACCCTAAATCATAAAGGTCTACCGGTATACGCCAACAAAAGGTGATTATGTAACATCCACCAAAAACACGATCTAATTCAACATCAATTCAATTAAGTCCGCAAATACATCTTTCTCTCTGTTGTTATACCTCCACTCCATTTCTTTGATGTAAAAGAGAAACTTTTCTTTTGAGATCCCATGATGTTTCATCAACCTCTCTTTAGCGAAGGACCAGAATCCCTCAATGCCATTGATGTAAACTTTACC
>JAPKXV010000006.1 GCA_026394635.1 Methanoregula sp.
AGTTCATAATTCACGGGGTCATCGTCAAAGAGAAACTGCCCGAGGAGCAGGTTACCCATGTGTTTTTCCCCCACCATAATGGGTGTTACGATGTCCCACATATGGTTCTTACATTGATATATCCGGAATGTGCCCGGTGTAGTCCCCCCGGAAAGAACAGTATCGCTTTCCAGGCAATTTTTAAGGGTAACCGGATGGACCCGGTGGAACTGTGTGCAGATATCCTGCCCTCCCGCTGCAACGAGAACATTCCCGTGAAGATCAATAATGCCACCACCGATCTGCGTGAGGGAGAAGAAATCATTCATCAAGGACTGGATTGCGGGAATGTCAATGACGTCTGCAAGATCCAGAATGCCTATATCTCCCGTTGGGGAAAGAAGGGCGTCAAGTTTCTTCTTTACACGCTCTTCACTCTCCCGCAGCGCTTCTTCAGCCAGTTTGCGATCAGTGATATCCCGTATAACTCCGTATATCCCGGTAACTGCGCCGGTATCATCCCGCTCGGAAATGCTGCTGCTTTCAAACCAGATTATCCCCCCCTGCAAATCAACAATCCTGAAAACATTGGTGATCTTCCCCCCAAAAGAAAAATGCTGCCGGAAGCTCCGGATAATCTCTTCCCGGTCTTCGGGGAAAATCGGAAAGGAACAAAAAGGTTTGGAGAGTATATCTTCCTGTACATAACCGAACCGTGAAACCTGGGATCCGATATAGGTTATGTTACCTTCTGCGTCAAGCGAATAGGGTATGTCGTAGGTATGCTCGGTAAGCCTGCGGTATTTTTCCTCACTGTTCCTGAGTGCATTCTCTATCCCCTTTTTTTCCGTTATATTTTCCAGAAACAGAATAACCCCGCGGGAAAGATCCTGAAAATGGGCAGGTGTAAAGGTTATTTTGTAATAGGTGTCGTGCGTATTGGTTTTTACACAGATTTCAAGATGGTTTTCCTTTCCCATTATTGCGGTATCAGCAGCTGGCAGTATTTCAGAATCCTTAAAAAGGTTCGTCGGAATATCCATCAACCGGGTATGGAGGACCTCGCTTTTGGGGATATTGATATAGTGGAGGAAAGCATCATTTGCCTGGACAATCCGTAAATCGTAATTGAGAGTGATGATAAAATTCGATGAGAATTTCATGAGGTCCGACAAGGGGACCTGTTGTGCCAGTTGATAGACTTTTGATTGTCCGTAAACCCTGATCTCGACTTCTTCTTTTGCGGTAAGTATCTCAAGTAGTTTGGCAACGGAATTCCTGTTGATTTTTAAGTTTTCCGAGATTTCCCGGATATTCAGTCCTCTCTGGTCCTTTTTTAACAGATCTTTAATTTTTGATATATCATCCATACTGTCAACGCACTCAGCCAAATCCAGACTGTGATATATTATTATGGCATTCATTTTTTCTTATTTGTATTTTTAATGCATGGCAATGAAAGGAGGCACGATCGCTTTGCGATTTTGTTAATAGCATTCAAATTCTTTCTTTCTTTGAGTACAATCTGTCAGTTTTATAAGTGGTGTTTTGATTGATGGTTGATCCGGCAAGTGTAACAGACCCCCAAAACTTCTGGTTGAGGACGAAACGGGAATTGCATGCAGAGAATAAGGAAAAACTCGTCCGGAAAGGGTTTGGTAAACATACCGGTCTTGGCCTGTTCCTGTAAAGGAGATTCTCTCGATCACCGGCATCACTATTACAGAGAATGGTGAGCCGGGTAAAGGGGTACGGTTCGAGATGGCGGTGCCGAAAGGGGTGTGGCGAATAGCCGGGAAGAGTGACTGATGGTGGCAATAATTCGGGTCCTTTATGTTGATGATGAACCTACGCTGCTGGAGATTGGCAAACTCTGCCTTGAAAAAGAAGGGCAGTTTATTGTCGATACCCTCACATCAGCAACAGAGGCACTGGAACGGTTGAACACCGTTCAGTATGACGCGATCGTCTCCGATTACCAGATGTCAGGTATGGATGGTCTCGAATTTCTCAAATACCTCAGGTCACACGGGCAGCAGCTGCCGTTTATTCTTTTTACCGGCAAGGGCAGGGAGGAAGTAATGATAGAGGCTCTCAACAGCGGTGCCGATTTCTATCTCCAGAAAGGCGGGGAGCCGAGATCCCAGTTCGTCGAGTTGCAGCACAAGATCCGGCTGGCAGTCGAACAGAGACAGACCAAAGACAAGCTCAGTGAGTCGCGGCAGCGGATGACAGACATCATCGACCACCTGCCGGACGCCACCTTTGCAATCGATCTGGACGGGAGGGTTATCGTATGGAACCGGGCGATGGAGGAGATGACCGGGGTACCCCCGGAACAGATTCTGGGGACCGGCAACCATTCCTATGCCCTCCCTTTTTACGGAACGAGACGCCCCATCCTCCTTGACCTTGTTTTGGGAGAAGATAAAGAGACCGAGAGAAAATATCCGCAGATCATCAGAAAGGACAAAAAGCTAATCTCGGAGATTTACATACCCCTGTTGTATGGGGGGAAGGGCGCCTATGTCTGGTTCATCGCCTCCCCCCTCTATGACACACACGGCAATATCATCGGGGCGATCGAATCCCTTCGGGATATCACTGACCGGAAAGTTACCGAGGATGCCCTGAAGGAGAATGAGCAAAACTACCGGGCACTGGTCGAATCCTCTTTTGATGGTATAGTGATCCACCAGAACGGATCTGTTGTCTATGCCAACATAACCGCTGTTCACCTGCTCGGCGGCACTTCTGAAAGGCAGGTCCTTGGTATACCAATCCTTGAGTTGACGGTGGTTTTGTCGATGTTGATGTTGTCGCAACACCAGTTGTCTGGCAGGGTAAACCTGCCGTGCATGTGGTCTTCCGTGATGTAACCGGCACCATAAATGCTGAAGCCCTGCGTGAGAGCGAGGAGCGGTACCGCAGCATTGTGGGGGGGCAGACCGAATTCATCTCACGGTTTACCTTGGACGGGATTCATGTCTTTGCCAACGATGCCTACTGTCGGTATTCCGGCAAAACGCGTGAGGAGCTGATCGGGCACCGGTTTGTCCCGGACGTGCCCGGTGAGGAAAAGGAGATGATCCGCAGGCACTTTGCATCCCTTACAACAGACCATCCGTCAGCGACCATTGAACACCGGATCATCATGCCGGACGGAACTGTCCGCTGGCAGCAGTGGAACGACCGGGCGATATTTGACACGCAGGAAACTATAACTATGTACCAGTCGGTTGGGCGGGACATCACTGAACGCGTAAAGATGGAGGTGGAACTGAAAAAATTCAATAGAGAACTTGAACGGAAAGTGATCGCACGCACATCTGAACTCGCAGATGTCAACAAGAACCTCATTACTGAGATGGATATCCGCCGCGCTGCAGAAAAACACCTTCGCGAATCACTGGACGAGAAAGTAGTGCTCCTGCGCGAGATCCACCACCGGGTGAGAAACAACCTCCAGATCATCATCGGCCTCCTGAACCTCCAGAAACGACGGATCACTGATGAGAGGATCATTCACAACCTTCTCGACAGCGAATGCCGCATCCGCTCAATGGCACTTGTCCATGAAAAACTCTACCGCTCGGACAACCTTGCCACCATCAATTTCGGGGATTACATCAAGACCATGTCCTTACAGCTGATGAGCCTCTATTCCCTTGACCCATCCCAGATCAAATTCACTGTCGAAGTGAAGGATATCTCTTTCGATATCGACTATGCCATCCCTATCGGACTCTTGATGAACGAGCTCATCTCCAATGCGCTCAAACACGCTTTTCCAGATGGACAAAAAGGGGAGATCACCATCGACGGGGAGAGCAGGTACTCAGAAGTGGTGATAACTATCATGGATAACGGGATTGGCATCCCTTTGGATTTCGACTGGCGGAATACCCCCACGCTCGGGCTCCACCTTGTCTTAGCCCTTATCGATCAGGTAAAAGGAACTATCGAACTGGTGCGGCAAGGCGGTACGACATTTATTATCAGGGTTCCGGTTGCACAGGCTGTTAAGTAAGAACGGGCCGTATCATCAGAAAAAACAATAAGGTGGTGGAGTCGGAATCCTTGATGGGAAAATGAGAGAGGGTGTCTGACTGGGGAATTCAGGAGGAACACCGGTCTTGGCTTGTTCCTGTAAAAGGAGATTGTCTCGATCACCGGGATCACCATTACAGAGAACAGTGAGCCGGGCAAAGGGGTACGGTTCGAGATAACGGTACCCGTGGGAGTGTACCGGTTCGCCGGTGTGCAATAACTCTATCGCAGAACAGAAAGGATTGGTTTCTTTTCTTTTTTGTCAAAGAAACGAGCGGCTTCACATTTTTTTATGCCCTATTGTATTTTCTTATAAATTGGCTTTTTCAAAGGATTGTTGAGTTATTTCTTTATTTTTTGCATGTTTTCAGTTTCTCGCACGC
>JAPKXV010000030.1 GCA_026394635.1 Methanoregula sp.
AAGATGATCTGTGATTTCTTCTGCCAGCCGGAAGTACCCGTTCCTCATTCGTATCTCCCGATGTTCTCTGCCCGGGTGCTGGAAAGACTGGACAATCCGGAGCCCCACTATAGGAGAATGAAGATGCTTTTACCCGTCCACACAATCAAATGGTGCTGCTTAATTCTTAACGAGTTCCTTCCCGTTGGCAGAGCACGGAGAATATTTGCAAACAATAATTTGGATATGGATGAGATAAAAGGGAATCAACTCAAAAAAGCGAAGAATATGTTCAAAACGGTCAATACAATGATCTAACGATGATGAATAGTTTACTTATATGACCCCTGAAATTCCAGTATACTTAATGCTGTTAAATCCGGTCATGCAGTTACAGGGATATTCTGATTGAGAGTGCATCTCACAACGGGCTTTTTTTGAAATCCTCAATTATCTTATTCACTAATGGATAGAAATAATATTAGATCACGCGAAAAGGGGCAGATATGGGACAATTATTAAATTTTGTTACACCTTTGCATACGAGGACCAAAAGAGATTATCTTGCCAGGATGGTTGACGATAAAGTCCATTGTATGCAAAAGGCAAAAGAGTACGGATATGATTACTGGGACGGGGACCGGCGATTCGGCTATGGTGGCTACAGTTATCGACCTGGCTACTGGAAACCCGTTGCAGAAAAGATTATTGAGCGATATAATCTTCGGGCCGGTGACAAGGTTCTTGACGTCGGATGCGGGAAAAGTTTCCTCTTATATGAACTGCAACTGCTGATTCCGGAACTGGAGATCCATGGATTCGATATTTCCTTGTATGGTCTGGACCACCGACACCCGGACTTCAAAGGGCATTTGTTCCAGCACCGGGCTCAGGATCCCTTTCCCTTCAAAGACAACGAATTTGACCTGGTGACTTCTCTTGCCACCCTCCATAATCTGAGAATTTTTGAACTCAAAGCAGCGCTTCAGGAAATTGAACGGGTGGCAAAGAATAAGTATGTCATGGTGGAAAGTTATCGGCATGAGCTCGAGATGTTCAACCTTGAATGCTGGGCCCTGACGGCAGAGTCCCTCTTTGATATGGACGAATGGATCTGGATTTATAAGCAGTTTGGCTATACCGGTGATTACGAATTCATATATTTTGAATGAAGGGTTGATTATGCAAGTTTCATTGATGAAAGCAGCGATACTGGTTGAGACAAACAAACCTCTTGTTGTTGATGAGGTTCAACTTCCGGATACTCTCACCTGCGGACAGGTCCTGGTAAAAATAATCTACAGCGGTATCTGCGGGGCGCAGATAAATGAGATATCCGCTGCAAAAGGGCAGGATAAATTTCTCCCCCACCTCTTGGGACATGAAGGTTCGGGAGTGGTGCTGGAAACCGGCCCGGGTGTCACTACGGTAAAAACCGGAGATCATGTGGTCCTCCACTGGAGGAAAAGTAACGGGATAGAATCCGAGACCCCCAAATACCGCTGGAACGGAAAACCCCTGAATGCCGGTTGGGTGACTACATTCAATGAATTCGCAGTAGTTTCAGAAAACCGTCTTACCCCCATCCCCAAGGATTTCGATATGAAACGTGCACCGCTTTTTGGCTGTGCCGTAACGACTGCCCTTGGCGTGATCAATAACGATGCCCAGGTCAAGATGGGGCAATCCGTAGTGGTCTATGGTGTCGGCGGCGTAGGCCTCAATATCGTTCAGGCAGCAAAAATGGTTTCGGCCTATCCCATTATTGGGATTGATCTTCTCGATAACAAGCTTGAGATGGCACGAGAGATGGGTGCAGATTATTGTTTTAATTCGATGAAAACACCCGATCTTGTCAATCAGATCAAAAAGATTGTTGGCTCTTCCGGACCTGATGTGGTCATTGATACCACAGGAAATTCTCGGGTAATTGAACAGGCATATGATCTGACACAACCGGATGGCAGGACCATCCTTGTCGGGGTTCCGCGAAAGGGAGATAATGTGTCAATCTATACACTTCCGATCCACTTCAACAAAGTCCTGAAAGGAAGTCA
>JAPKXV010000022.1 GCA_026394635.1 Methanoregula sp.
GCTGAAGTTGGGGGATTAACTTCACAACAGGTGCTGGAGGAAATCTTAAATAAAGTCGAGGCGCTGTGAGTCATGCAGATGCGACGGTGCGCACAGGGGTTGAGCCTTGTTCTCATTCTCATATTCGCATGTGCGTACATCCTTGATGACATGGCGTTCCTCCTTGCAGGGGGGGCTCTTCTCTGTGGTCTTTTAGGGCAGTATCTTCTCTTTGACTACCGGTTCCGAAAGATTGTGACCTCCCTTTCAGTACAGCGAACTACTGAACGTTCCCAGGTAAGAAAAGGTACAACCCTGCGCGTTTCAACAACAGTCACGGTGACGGTTCCCCCCTCAATGAATGCACAAATCACAGAACAATTACCCCCACTGGTTGCTGTTCAGGATGGTAACACAAGCATCTCCACTGAGCCAGACTCTTCTCCCCGCACCTACCTGTTCACGTATCGTATTACCCCGGTCGTTCACGGGAATATGCGATTTTCTGGCATCATGCTCTCGGTACGAAATACCTTTTTTGAGAGCAGTATCGACTTGTTTGCCGATACGTACAGCGGACCCGATCTCCGCATCCAGCCCGTAGGAACCTTTGAACCATCAACAAGACGGTCAACGGCTGAGTCTCGTGAAGTTGAAAAACTGAAAGTGGTGAGCGGGTTTGGCATTCGCGCGCTACGGGAATATTTTGCCGGGGATGACCTGCGGCGCATCGACTGGAAACTCTCTGCAAAGCACAACAAGTTCTTTGTTCGGGAATATACAGGAATGGTGACCCTGCCGCCGTTAATTATTATCGATCTTCCGTGGCGGGGGGCACCATATCCGGAAAATGACCTTAACCGCATGGTAAATGCCGTTGCCGGGATGGCGGAGCACTCAATCCGTTCGTTGCAGTATGTCTCGATCCTCATAATATCAGGACCAAATATTCTTCATTTAACAACAGAGGAGAAAGACATACAGCAGTGCATGTCGGTACTCCGGGAATGGATGCACCCGGTGGAGCGGACAATTCACTTGTACCGCGTTTCTGATCGAACCGATGTCCGAGCAGCTGTCCGTCACCTCGAGAGGGTTATTGTTGACGGTGGAGATTCCCGTGTGCGTGCATATTCCGATTCCCTGCGGAAGAAGTACCTCATTGTCCTTGTGCACATGCAGGCATCGGCATTTACCGGGCAGATTGCGCGGACGCTTGCTTCAATTGCAATTGATGAGGTCTATCTTTTCACTCTTGGATGCGGGGACGCCAGCCATATCCGCCAGGTTATCCGGCAGGGAAAACTTGCCAAAGTGGTTGTGCATATTCGCATTCCCGATACCAGTGCGGAAACCAGTAATCCCAATGGAATCTTTAAAGGTGCAGATACGCTGGAGGCATTTGCATGAAACCGGAATCACGGGATTATGGATTTTTAGCGGTTCTTGCAGCTGTTGTTATTGGCATTACTGTTTGGAGTGCGTCACCGGTCTGGTATCTCACCATTCTTCTTCTCTGCCTTTTCTGCGTCATCTGGTACGGAGTTCGCACCTGGCATGACCGCGCATTTTATCTTGTGTGTGCGGGTGAACCGCTCATTGTCACCTGTTGTTATCTCAATCTCTGGGTAGGGTTGTTTGTTG
The DNA here is from genome assembly GCA_026394635.1 of Methanoregula sp. Taxonomy (GTDB): domain Archaea; phylum Halobacteriota; class Methanomicrobia; order Methanomicrobiales; family Methanospirillaceae; genus MVRE01. The sequence goes on from JAPKXV010000022.1 coordinate 1,624, forward strand.
TCTGGATGGTGGCTGGTATCGTCTGTAACGCGATGGGAATACTGGAATTACCGTTTGAGATCCGGTTATTTTTCATGTTCTGCGGTGTGACAGTCCCTGTTGCTGCACTGGTGCAGGTATCAAACCATGTCGTTTTGCCGCTCCTTATCCTGTGCATCGGTACGGGACTTATTCTCGGAATCCAGGCAATTCGTGATTACACCTTTAAAAAACAGTACAGCGGAGTGCGTCCATGAAAATCCCCTCCTTGAATCCCTATTATCGTGCCGCCCTTGTTCTTATCGCGGCTGCGTGTGTTCTTATCGCTATCGCCCTGTTCACCGACCGCCGGGATATTACCACCGCAGCCGTCGTGATATCCGGTCTTATCTGCTTCCTCACGGGAATCTTTCTTGCCACACTTTCCCGCAGCGAGCCTCTTGATGACCGGTATGTAAGCCTGTTATCCCTTCAAGGGTGCATCAATCTCTGCCGTGTTTCTGCAGATCTCGGCATTCAGGGCAATGCAACAATTCTCCCGAAAGGAAAGGATGGCAGGTCAGAAACGATGCAATTCCTCCCGGTGGCTGCCTTCAATGGTGTGCCCATTACCGAAGGTTCGTTTGTGACCGGGGCTGATACCGCCGGCTTGTTGCTCGTACCTTCCGGCGATCCGCTCTGCAAGGAGATCCCGGAACGAGAGCAGCTTGTAATCCCGCAGGAGATTGCGGCACTTAAAGATCTCATTCGGGAGATAGGGGTAGATGTCCTTGAGGTTGCTGAACGGATAGAGGTCTCCGATGATAGTGAACTTATTTCGGTAACGATGGAAGGTTACCGGCTTATTGGCGGGTGCCAGGCAGTGTCCCGTGAATCTCCCCGGTGCTGCACAGCAGTTCCCTGCCCAGTCTGCAGCCTGTTTGCATGTATTCTTGCTGAGGGAACGGGTGCAATTGTGCAGGTGGAACGGTGCAGTGCAGAGCCAGCTACCGGATCTGTCAATGCTGTATTCACGCTTTTACGACAAAAGCAGCCAGAAAGCCCGTGACTTTAGTCATGGGATGAATGGCGTCAGAGTATCGACGTAGAAAGATTAATATTAAGCAACGACATACAATATGAATTTAATGCTTAAAGCGTATCAGTACAGACTATATCCTACAAAGGCTCAAACAACGGTACTTAACCGATCGTTTGATCTCTGCAGGAAGGTCTATAACAACACGCTGGCATTAAGACGAGATTCTTGGGATTATGACCAGAAATCAGTCAGTTTATTTGAAACAAACAAAGAATTGACTGGCTGGAAACAAGATCACCCGGAGTTATCGTCAGTATATTCTCAGGTACTTCAAAATGTTCAAGTCAGAGTTGACCTTGCATTTAAAGCCTTTTTTCAACGAGTGAAAAAGGGCGGTGATAAAGCCGGGTATCCCCGGTTCAAGTCATTCGGAAGGTACGATAGTATCACGTACCCGCAACTTGGATTTTCTCTCGATGTACAGAACCAGATAGTTTTTGCATCAAAGATTGGGAAGATCCGAGCAGTGATCCACCGACCAGTTGAAGGCGAGATCAAGACTATGACGATCCGGCGGTCGTGTGGCGGAAAATGGTACGTATCTTTTGCAGCTGAATGCGAACCGGAGATCCGTCAACATACCGGTGAAGAAGTAACCGGGATTGATCTCGGATTAACATCGTTTGCGACCTTATCAAACGGAGAGAAGATCGAGAATCCCCGGTTCTTCCGGTCAGAAGAGCAAGCACTTGCTAAGGTTCAACGCCGGTTATCAAAAGAAGAAAAAGGTACACCGGAACGTGCACGACGGAAGTTGATCGTGGCAAAAGTCCACGACCGAATCGCCAACAAACGCAAGAATTTCATCCATCAGGAAAGCCGAAAACTCGTAAACAGGTTCAAACTGATCGCATTTGAAGACCTGAAAATCAAGAATATGCAGCAAAATTCTCATCTATCGAAATCGATTGCAGACGTGAGTTGGGGTATGATGGTTCAGGCAACTAAGAACAAAGCGGAAGAAGCTGGTTCCAGGTTTGTCCTCGTCAATCCTAACAATACCACTCAATTATGTTCACGATGCAATCAGATCGTCAGAAAGGAGTTGTCAGATCGCGTTCATTGCTGTCCGTTTTGCGGATTAACGATGGATCGTGACCAGAACGCTGCGATCAACATCATGAGATTGGGACTACAATCTCCGGTTGCGAAAGCAACTTAGATGCCCACGACTTTAGTCGTGGGAGTAGTCACCGTGATTTGATCGTAACCCAGAGATGGAGATCACGGTAACTCTGGTTGATCCTGTCCATTCCCGTCACTTGTGCACCTGGGTCGGTATCGTTGAACAAGAGGAACTCCAGCCGATTGTACCCGGTAGTCGTAGGTGTAAATGTATAGGGTATGATAATCGTTTGGTTATGTGCAACCGGCACAGTGAACCGGCTGATCGGGGTCATCGCGTTCACTGTTGAAGTATTGTCCGTTTCATTAAAGGTCATCTGCATAAAATAGGTCTCCACAGTATAGGTGATATTGCGGTATTCGTGGTTGCCGATACCGATAAAGAGAGAACTGCTCTGTCCGGTGACAAGGTTCGTGGGATAGTCGGCTGCTTTTTGCTTTTCACCAAGAATAAAAAATTCTGTGAACTTCTCTCCTTCTTTTGGCACGACAATTACGTAAACCGTTGTTGCCACTGCAGCGATGATTGCGATGAGCAAGATTATCGAGAGCACCCGGTCAAGCTGTGAAGTTTCGGTTTTCGGAAAAAATTCTGTCGTGACCGATTGTTGCAGGGCCCGGAACGGGACAGAAAACCGTTCTTCTTCGGGAAGCTGCGCTCGCCGATAGAGTGCTGTAAGGCTCATTGCGGTGGTGAAGATGACAAGACTGATTACTATCGGATCGAGCCGTATTCCCCATGGTGTGTAGTTCAGCGCGAGTCCGATGAGCGGGACGACCGCGATGGAGAGCCCGAACGAAAGAGCAACGCGCTCAATGCCGTCAATATCCTTTGACCCGGGGAAAAGCGCAGCGATCAAGGTATAGCCTGGGATGAAGAGTACCATGGGCAGTCCGAACAGGACACGCAGGAAAGTTTCGTTTACGGGTGGCGCGTATATGCCGATGACTGTCAGGACGAGCCAGCAAAAAATGATTTTCAGGTCGGTAGGAACGATCTCTTTATAGATCATCCGGGAGAGCGTATCGAGTATCGTATCGGAAGACCGGTCTCTATTCATTAAAAATTATTATTTTTTTGATCGTTTATAGATGAGGATACAGAGAAGACCTGCCCCGATTATCGGGATTATCGAGAGCGGTGTAGGTTTTGCTGGGGTATCAGCAGCTTTCGTAATGGGGGTAATTCCGGGAGTCCCTGATGTAGTTACAGCTTGTTGGGATGCACTGGCGGTGGGAGTTGAACTTCCCGTTGATGTCGTAGAGCTAATGGGTTTTAGTGCCATGAGTGCATAGGTACCGGAAGCGTTGATCTTGATCTTCACTACGTTATTCGCAGAAATTGAAGGGACAACGATCCATTTGCCATTTTGGTATTGCCCCATGAAGTATGTATTATATGGAATGGATCCGGTTTTTGTTGGGAATGTGAAGGAAAGATCAGCTGCAGGTTCGAAGGTAAGAGTACTTGGAGAGATGGCATAGGCATCAGTGATTGCCAGCCAGTCATCCGGGAGATTGGATATAGTGACTGGCAAAATACCTGCGTAATCTACTTTGGTAGTTGTGAGTAACACCTTCCCATCTACTGACGTGAAGACGTGATTGACGTTCTGTATTGTTGGCGTAATACCAGGGTTTGGGGAGTCAGCGGATCCGGTAATAATTTCCCCAGTCGGAGTAGGTGTGGGGGTAAGGGTAGGGACGACAGTGACAAATGTAGGATTCCCGATGGTGATTGGATACCCTTCCATCACTGCAGCAGCATCAATAAATACGGTGAGGATTAGCCGACCATTATCAATCCCGCCAACATTAAATGTGATATCAGATGTTGCAGGTCCGGATTTATTCCCGGTCAACTGGAATCGTGCGACAATATTATTTTTATCGGTTCTGCTGGTTCCCCCTATCGTGAGATAATCATAGATCCCACTTCCGATATCCTGGGATTTGGTGAAAGTAAAGACACCATTCTCATCCGCAATATTTGAATATACCACCTCTTGTTCCCCTTTCTTTACAGCAAAACGGGTGGACTGTGTGTTCTCCGTATATGCGGATATAGCACCGTCGCTCAATGAGATTGGCATGTTAAAATTATTTGTTTCGAATGAGAATTTTGCACCGGGGGGTACGTCGAATCGTCCTTCAACAAGAAGCGAGAATTTTGAGCCATCCTTTATATCGCTCATGTGAACCATGACTTTATCTCCCTTCTGAACTGTATTGGGAGAGACGGAAATACTTACGGCAGATGCCGTGGGAATGATAAAAAGACATAATAGGAAAATTAGTAAGAATGCAAGATTTTTTTCTGTCCGGAAATTCGCACCATATTGCATACCAGAAATTGAATTACAAATATTTATAATCTTATGAAATAATTGTTTCACATATTCACTTATTAATCCAAGTTGGGGGTTAAACGGATGACAACAAAAATTATTAAAAAAAAGTTCGATATTACTACCAGTCTCGTGCATCAGCTCAATGAAAACGCCGTAAAGCGTTTTAACGACAAATTCTTAGTGTCAGGAATATTATTGGTAATTATTCTTCTCTGTATTACTGGTCCTGCATCTGCAGCATTTGCAACGGCGATAAACGTTACAATAGTTCCTGCAAAAGTTACTAAAAACGCCACTATTGGGGATATTCAGATTTTAGATATTGCAA
>JAPKXV010000062.1 GCA_026394635.1 Methanoregula sp.
GCAAGATTCTTCCGTACACTGAAGATATGCCCCTGTGCGGTGAGCATCCCTATGATGTGTCCAAGAGCTGCACAGATCTCATTGCACAGAGTTATGGCAAGACATACGATCTTCCCGTGTCAATTGCACGGATGGGTAACATTTACGGTCCCGGGGATCTGAATTTCTCCCGGATTATACCGGGCACCATACGGAGTATTCTTGAGAAGAGAGTGCCTGAGATCCGGAGCAATGGCACACCGATTAGGGAATATTTTTTTGTCGAGGACGCGGTGAATGCATATCTATCCCTGGCGGAGCATACCCGTACTATGAAATGTTATGGTGAAGCGTTCAATTTCAGCAGCGGGGAAAAGATGTGTGTTACTGAAGTTGTCTGGCATATTATCACCGCGATGGGTCTCAAAGGGGAGCCGGTAATTCTCAATACCGGCAGGAATGAGATTCAGGACCAGTACCTCTCTATCCAAAAAGCGCAGGATATGCTGGGATGGCAGCCGGAATACTCCTTTGAAAAGGGCCTCTTAAAAACTATTGACTGGTACAGGAGACTACTTGCATGATTGACGGTGTGACAATAATTCCCTTAGAAACCATACTGGATGAGCGCGGTCTCGTACGACACATGATGAAATGCACGGATCCGCATTTCCGACAATTTGGCGAGATCTATTTCTCAATAATTTTTCCAAACGCGATTAAAGCCTGGCATGTGCACAGGAAAATGGAGTTGAATTATGCTGTGATCGCGGGCAACATCAAACTTGTATTATACGATGATCGTCAGGAATCCCGGACGTATAAAGAATTTCAGGAGATCTTCATGGGTGAGGACAACTACGTGCTGGTGACCGTTCCCCCCCACGTTGTCAACGGGTTCAGGGCGATTGGCAACCAGAAAGCGATCGTGGCAAACTGTGCAACTATCCCCCATGACCCGGACGAGATCGAGCGGTTTGATCCTTTTGACAAACGAATCGGATATAAATGGGACATCCGGCAAGGGTAAACTGGGTTCTGCAGACCATGACGATAAAAAAGATCTTTGTTACCGGTGCAACCGGCTTTATCGGAAAGCACCTTGTGCACCGGTTGATTGCTGAAGGTTATTCAGTAGGCGCACTGGTTCGACCTGAATCATCATCCCTAAAAACCGGCAGAGTCGATGGCGTCTCTTACTTCTATGGGGATATCCGGAATTATGAAGAGATCAAAACGGCATTTTCTGCATTTGAACCTGATACCGTCATCCACCTTGTCACCTATTATGCGGTTATGCACCGGGCTGACGAGATTGGTGTGATGATGGATACGAATGTGAAAGGGACGATAAACCTTTTGGAAGTAGCAAAACAGTCTGGTGCGGTACAGCTATTCATCAACACCAGTTCGCCCCAGGTATACGAACAGAAGAAGCAGCACCTTAAAGTTAAAGAAGAGGACGTGATCAAACCCCAGAGCCTGTACGCGATAACCAAACTCCAAGCAGAAGAAGCATGCAGCTACTACGCTGATGCGTTCCATCTACCTTGTGTTACCCTTCGCCTGTTCCCTCCGTATGGGCCCGGTGACCACGAGCGGCGGCTCATCCCGTATGTAATCGGTAGCATTTTAAAAAACACCCCTCCCAACCTGACAACCGGAAAACAGGAATGGGATTTTGTCTATATCGATGACATTGTCAATGCTTACCTGGCTGTGTTGAAATCGTACCCCTTCAAAGACGATCATGCCATCTTTAATGTCGGCACGGGCGAGGCGGTTTCCATCCGTTACTATGTGGAAAAAATACGGGGGTGCCTTGGTTCAGATATCGACCTTCCCTGGGGGTCAGTTGCACACAGGACGAACGAAGTCTGGTACAATTCGGCAGATATTGTAAAGGCACAAACAGTACTCCACTGGTCGCCTCAAACCGGAATTGATGAGGGCATTAAAAAGACCGTTGCA
>JAPKXV010000186.1:0-2083 GCA_026394635.1 Methanoregula sp.
CCTGATGATCTGGGGCAGCCTTTTCCTGATCTGGTCGATGGTACCGATGCCGGACATGCCGGATCTCACCGGACTGCCGCCTGTTGTGCTGGGGCTGAATGTCCCTTCATTGATTGGCATTGCAACCCTTGTTGTGGGAATTATATGTATTGCACGGGAATCGGCGCTTGAAATCGTTGAGCTCCCCACCATTTTCAGCCACGCGCTCTCGTATTCACGTATTGTAGCTGTGGGACTCTCTTCAGTGGCCATCGCGATGGTGGTGAACTTCATCGCAATCGGTATGCTTATTGAGCCCCAGCTCGAGAACATCACGCTGGTTGGTGTGATATTTATTATCATGGGTGTTCTGGTCTTCCTCATCGGTCATGTGATGAATACAGCGCTTGGTATTCTCGGGGGCGGTCTCCATTCACTCAGGTTGCATTATGTTGAATTCTTGACCAAGTTCTACAAGGGTGGAGGCAAAAAGTACAGTCCGTTTGGACTTACCAGAAGATTTTCGGAGGATTAACTATGGCAGCAGAAGTTGTAACAGCAGTAATTACAGATCTTGAAGTAATGAAGGCATCGCAGGTCGGAATGAAGGCACTCGCCGCAGCTATTGCTGTCGGGTCTACGGGATTTGCCGCTGCATGGGCCGAGATGGCGATCGGGTCCGCCGCAGTCGGAGCGACCGCTGAGAACAAGGATGTATTCGGTCTCGTACTCCTGTTAACCGTCATTCCGGAAACCATTGTTATCTTCGGTCTTGTTGTGGCATTGCTGCTCATATTCTGAACGCGGGGCAGACAATGGGACTGGAAGCGGTTGTTGAAGAGATCAGGGGCAAAGGGAGATCCGAAGCGGAGCAGGTAAGGGCAGAGTCCAGAAAAGAAGCCGAGCATATTCTTGCCGGCGCCAACAGGCGCGTGGCAGAGATCAAGCTCGCTGCAGAGGATGAACTGGCAAAACAGTCAGCCCACCTCCTCAGTAGGGAAACCTCCGCGGCAAACCTGCTCGTCAAGCGCGAGATGTTAAACACCCAGAAAGGGCTGCTTGACCAGGTCTACCGGATGACGCTTGCGGAGATCTCCAACCTTCCTGAGAGCTTCCATAAAGAAGCGATCAAAAAACTCCTCACCGAAATAACAAAGGAGATCCCGAAGGGTACTGTCCTCTGCAACAAGCGGGATGTGCCCACCGCAAAGGCGGTGCTTGCAGAGCACAAGGACTTTGCCGGCTTCACCCTTGGTGCACCCGTCGAGATCGAGGGGGGCATTATTGTCGAGGGTGAGGGAGGTGGGTTGAAGATTGACTACAGCTATCGTACATTCCTTGACAGGGTGTGGGAATCCGGGCTGAAGGATGCATCAGATATCCTGTTCGCATAAGGAGGTGTGCACATGGTCGCGATGATCCGCAACCCGGCGCCCTACATCTATGTATGTACTCGGATGCGCGTGAGAAAGGCAAAACTCATCCAGCGGGATGAGTACCTCCGGATGGCAAACATGAGCCTGCCGGAGATCATACGGGTGATTGAGGAGACCCAGTACAAACAGGAGATCGACGAACTTGGCACAAGTTTTAAAGGGATCGACCTCATCGAGGTCGCACTCTCGTGGAACCTTGCCAAGGAGTACCAGAAGATCCTGGAGATCACGCCCGGAACACTCAAGCAGTTCACCCGCTCGTACCTGCGCCGCTGGGATATCCAGAACATCTTAAACATCCTCCGGGGAAAGATGCAGGGGATAAAAGCGGGCAAAATCAAAGAGATCCTGGTCCCGGCAGGGAGCCTTGACCGTACGATACTGGACCGGCTCCTTGCAGAAGACTCCATAGAAAGGATTGTTGAAGCGCTCAAAGGACACCGGATGTATCCGGTGCTTGCGGAAAAAATTGGCGAGGCAAAGGAGACCGGTTCGTTCTCGGCACTCGAGAATGAGCTGTACCGGCAGTTCTATGCGGACATAATCGCCGAAGCAGAGAGCGGGGTCAGGGGAGGGCTCCTTTACCTGTCGTTTATCCGGCTGGATATCGATGTCAAGAACATCAAGACGCTCTTCCGGCTCCGTGCGGACACGTTCGAGGAGGACCC